>WHSM01000342.1 GCA_009380105.1 Micromonosporaceae bacterium | reverse complement strand
GAGACCGGAGCCTCGCTCGGCGGGGTCGGCTGCTCCACCGGGAAGAAAAAGCCCTTCACCGCGGGAGGCAACGCGCCCAGCCGGTTCATCTTCTTCGGCACGGCAGCGCCGGCGTACTCCAACTCCGTGTGCCCGTGCTCGTTCGGCGCCGCGAGCGGCTGGTGCACCTCCACGAACTGCCCGCTCGGCAGCCGCTTGAGGATGCCGGTCTCGACACCGTGCGCCAGCACCTCGCGGTCGTGCTGCTGCAGACCCAGACAGATCCGGTGCGCCACGTAGTAGGCCAACGCCGGCAGCACGATAGCGCCGATCCGTCCGGCCCAGGTCGTCGCGTTCAGGCTGATGTTGAACTTGTCGGCGATCACGTCGTTGCCACCGGACAGGAACATGATCATGTAGAACGTGAGCGCGGCGACGCCCAGCCCGGTGCGCGCGGGCACGTCACGCGGCCGCTGCAGCAGGTTGTGGTGCCCGGTGTCCTTGGTGAACTTGCGCTCCAGGAACGGATAGACCGCCACCAGGGTGACCATCAACCCGACCCCGAGCACCGCCGGGAAGAACACCGCCGGCACCGTGTAGCCGAACGCTTCGATCTCCCACGGCGGGAAGAGCCGGACCATCCCGTCCATCATCATCACGTACCAGTCGGGCTGACTGGCGGAGGAGACCACCTCGCCCTTGTACGGGCCGAACAACCAGACCGGGTTGATCTGGAACAGGCCGCTCATCAGCGCGATCACGCCGAAGACGATCATCGAGAAGCTGGCCTGCTTGGACATGTAGTTCGGCACCATCCGGTACCCGATCACGTTGTGCTCGGTGCGCGCCGGCCCGGGCCACTGGGTGTGCTTCTGCTTGAACACCAGCCCGATGTGCACCACGATCAGCACGGCCAACAGGGCGGGAAACAGGAACACGTGCAGGATGTAGAACCTCGGGATGATCACGGTGCCGGGGAACTCCCCGGCGAACAGCGCCCAGTGCACCCAGGTGCCGACCAGCGGGATCGACAGCGTGATGCCGCTGGCGATCCGCAACCCGGTGCCGGACAGCGCGTCGTCCGGCAGCGAGTAGCCGAGGAAGCCCTCGAAGAAGGCGAGGTTGAACATCACGATGCCGATCAACCAGTTGATCTCACGTGGCTTGCGGAACGCTTCGGTGAAGAAGATCCGGAACATGTGCACCAGGATCGCCGCCAGGAACAGCAGCGCGGCCCAGTGGTGCATCTGCCGCATCACGAGCCCGCCGCGCACCTCGAAGGAGAGGTCCAGCGTCGAGGCGTACGCCTTGGACATCTCCACGCCCCGCAGCGGGGTGTAGCTGCCGTTGTAGATGACCTCCTCCATCGAGGGGTCGAAGAACAGCGCCAGGAAGGTGCCGGTCAGCAGCAGGAGGATGAACGAGAACAATGCGATCTCGCCGAGCAGGAACGACCAGTGGTCCGGGAAGACCTTGTTCATCAACCCGCCGCGCAGCCCCTTGGCGAGCTGCAGCCTGTCGTCGAGCTCTCCCGCGGTCTTGGCCGGGATCTCTTTAGGGTCGAGCGTGCGTCGCTTCATGGCCGCTCCCAGAACGCCGGTCCGACCGGCTCCTTGTAGTCGGACGTCGCCACAAAGAAGCCTTCGTCGTCAACGGTAATCGGCAACTGCGCCAACCGCCTGGTCGCGGGGCCGAAGAGCGGGCGCGCGTTGTCCGTGATCAGGAACTGTGACTGGTGGCAGGGGCACAGCAGCTTGTTGCTCTGCTGCTCGTACAGGCTCGCCGGGCAGCCCACGTGGCTGCAGATCTTCGAGTACGCCACGAAGTTGCCCCACTGCGCGCCCTCGTTGAGCGCGATCGCGTTTTTGCGTGCGGCTTCCGCGTCGCGCTCCCGCATGTGGATCAGCAGCGTCGGCGAGTCCGCGTACTTGTTGCTCGCGCCGCCGGGGATGCCGGGGAACACTGTTAGCTGGCCGCCGACGCTCACGTCCTCCGGCCGGATCGGAGTGCCCTCCTGGTGCACCAGCCGGACCGGGTCCCCGTTGTTGAGCTTACGGTCGAACCCGGTGCGCGTCAGCGGGTCGCCGTCGGCATGTGGGTCCTCGATCAAGGCTCCCAGCGGCACCACGGTCGCCAGGCCCAGCGGGGCCAACCCGGCGACCAGCGCGCCCTTCAGCAACGGCCGGCGGGCGACGCCGGTGTCCTCGCCGATCTGGGCCAGGCTCGCCGCCGTGAGCTTGCGCTCGTCGTCCGGGGACGGCCCGTCGTGCCGGTCCTGCACCGCGATCTCGTGCGGCAGGATCTGCTTCGCCCAGATGGTCACGCCGAAGCCAATGGCGAGCAGCGCCACGCCCAGCGTGATGCCGAGCAGCGGGGTGTACCACTTGCTGAGGTTGCCGATCCCGCCGTGCTCGTACTCCCACGGCCAGAAGATGTACACCGCGATGAACGCGACCGCCGCCGCGCCCGTGAGCAGGAAGCAGCCGGAGACCAGCCGCACCACCCGCTTCTCCCGCTTGGTGCCGGGCACTGGGAAGCGGGGCTCGTAGTGGAGGATCTCCACGCCGTCGCGGCGCAGCGCCTCGCTCACGAGGTCGAAGCGCGACGGCTCCTCGGTGTCGGAGTCGAACACCTGCTCGGTGTCGAAGTCGGCCCGGTCCGGCTTGCCGACAGTCTCAGCGGTCATGACTTCCCCGCAATCCACAGCATGCTGAACACCAGCGCCACCATGCCGAACAGGAAGATGGCGATCGCCTCGGTGGCCGGCCCGAACCGTCCCAACCCCCAGCCGCCCGGGTCATGGTCGGACTTCATGTACTGCAGGAACGCGATGATGTCCTTCTTCTCCTGCGGCGAGAGCTGGTTGTCCCCGAACACCGGCATGCTCTGCGGGCCGCTGAGCATCGCGGCGTACATGTCCCGGTCGGTCGACGGGTGCAGGGCCGGGGCGTACTTGCCGCTGGAGAGGGCGCCGCCGCCGGCCGTGAAGCCGTGGCACGCCGCGCAGTTGAGCCGGTAGAGCCGCCCGCCGTTGGCGACGTCGCCGTCGCGCAGGTCGCCTTCCGGAACCGTCGGGCCGCCGCCCAGTTCCTGGATGTACGCGGCGATCTGGCGCGCTTCCTCGTCGCTGAACATCGGGGGCTTGCGGTCCGCCTGGGCCTCCTGGCGCGCCAGCGGCATCCGACCCGTGGTGACCTGGAACTCGACCGCGGCCGCGCCGGCGCCGACCAGGCTCGGACCCCGGTCCTTGATGCCCTGGCCGTTGTTGCCGTGGCAGCTGATGCAGCTGTTGTCGTACAGCTTCCTGCCCTTCTCCGCTGCTGCGGACAGCTCCTGCGGCGTGTCCTCGGCGGAAGCGCTGGGCGCGAACGCCATGAACATCGCGCCGAGCAGCGTCAGGGCCGCTGTCAGTCGCACGGCGGCTCCCAGACGGCGTCGCATGCCCGACGTGGCGCGCCGTCTGTTCCGCCCCGCTGCTCGAGCGGCTAGGCGGCGGCCTAACCGTCCGGCGAGTCGATCCGGAGGACCTGCGGTCATTGCCTCACCTTGTGGTACGTCGGCCGAAACCGAACCGGAATGAACTCTCTCTATCACGACGCGGCAGGCGCCGTGGTTGTGACAACCGCTACCGCAACAGATAGATCATGGCGAACAGGGCGATCCACACCACGTCGACGAAGTGCCAGTAGTACGACACCACGATCGCCGCGGTGGCCTGCGCCGGAGTGAACCGGGCCAGGGCGGTGCGGATCATGAAGAAGATGAACGCGATTAGCCCACCGGTGACGTGCAGCCCGTGGAACCCGGTGGTCAGGTAGAACATCGTGCCGTATCCGTCAGCGTTGATCTTGATGCCCTCGGCGACGAGCTGGACATACTCGAACGCCTGGCCGAGCACGAAGGCCAGGCCCATCACGAAGGTCAACATGAACCAGCGGCGCAGCCCGTACACGTCGCCCTTCTCCGCCGCGAACACCCCGAACTGGCAGGTGACCGACGACAGCACCAGGATCGTGGTGAAGACCAGGGCGTACGGCAGATTGAGGTGCTGTGTGTGCTCCGCCCACAGCTCCTGACCGACCTCCGAGGCGCGGATCGAGAAGTACATCGCGAACAGCGCCGCGAAGAACATCAATTCGCTGGAGAGCCAGACGATCGTCCCGACACTGACCATGTTCGGCCTGGTGAGCGAGTGGATTCGGCTCTTCTCTATGGCTTGGACGGCAGTCACGCTGGCCATTATTACGGGTGCCCCCGGCCGTCGCGCGCCCGGGTGCCCGCAGGGTGGCGAGGTTGTCAGCCAGGTACGATCGCCACGGTCGATCTCACAGGAGTCCTCCCAATGACCAGCAGCGCACAGGCCACCAATCACACCGTCCTGCTCTACAGCGACGACGCCGCCATCCGGGACCGGATGCGCACCGCTGTGGGCCAGCGGCCGGCCAGTGACGTGCGGGTGGAGTACGTCGAGGCTGCCGCGTCCGAGGAAGTGGTGCGCCTGGTCGACGAGTACGACATCGATCTGCTCCTGCTCGACGGCGAAGCCTGGCCGGCCGGCGGGATGGGGATCGCGCGGCAGCTCAAGGACGAGCTGGCCGACTGCCCGACCACCTGCGTGGTGCTGGCGCGCGCCGCCGACCGCTGGCTCGCGGCCTGGTCCCGGGCAGACGCGGTGCTGGTGCACCCGCTGGACCCCGTGCGCACCGCCGAGGCTGTCGCAGACCTGCTTCGCGGCCGTACGCTGACGGCTAGCGCGCGGTAGCGCGGCGTTACCTCGCGCGCGGCGCCTGTGACCCGTCGCGTTCTCATCCGTTGGAGGAGCTATGGCCGACCGGAGCTGGTCGCACCTGATCACTGAGTTGTTGCGCGGGGAGTCGTTGTCGGAGGCTGACACGGCGTGGGCGATGGGCGAGATCATGG
>WHSM01000404.1 GCA_009380105.1 Micromonosporaceae bacterium | reverse complement strand
GCGGATGCTCAGCGAAGGGCGCACCCTGGTGCTGGTCTCCCACCGGGAGTCGGACCTGACCCGGTTCTGCAAGCGGGGCCTGCTTCTCGACCACGGCAGGCTGGTGGTCGACGGCACGTTGGACGAGGCGCTCAGCGCGTACCAGGACGGTTCGTGACCGTGACCCGTGCCGTGCTGGTCGCCGGCGCCGGTCTGGCGCCGGGGTCGTCGACAGCGGCGTTGGCGCCGCTCGACGGCGGCACGGTGGTCACCCGCCTGCGGGACCAGTTGGGCGCCCTGGGCGTGACCGACCTGGTGGTGCTCGCGCGACCCGCCGACGCTGAGACGCTGCGATCCCATGGGCTCACGGTGCGGGAGTGCGCCGATCTCGCCGCCGATCTCGCTGCCGTGGCGGCGCTCGCCGAGCCGGGCGGGCCGTTGCTGCTCTGCGCCGCGGACCTCGTGACCTCGCCCACCTCCCTGGGCGCGGTGATCGCGGCGGGCGGGCCGCGGTGCGTGGCGCTGACGATGCGACCGCCCGCGGACGATGCTCTCAGCGGTGCGCCGCTGCCGACGGCAGCCAGTGTCCGGGGTCGGCTCACCAGCGTCGGGTTGGGGGAGTCGGACCAGCCGGCGCGCAAGGTGTTCGGTGGGGTGCTCGCCGGCCCTGCGACCGAGATCCGCGCCGCTGCCGAGGCCGTCGCCAAGGAGGTCGTCGACAACGGCGCCCAGGTCGGCGGTCCGGCGGGCCGCGAGGTTCCGAGGGGGTCGCCGGGCGCCGGCGATGTCCTCAGGTTGATCCTGAGGCAGCTCGTGGTCGCCGGCCCCGTGGTGTTCGCGCAGCGCACCCGTGGGCTGCCGTCCTGGCGGGTCGCCGACGCGGCCTCAGCCGCGGCGGCGGCCGGGGCGCTGCGGGAGATCGACGAGCACGCGGCCCGGCTGCGCCTGGCGGTCAAGCGACGTGACGACTTCTTCACGACGTACTTCGTCAGCCCGTTCTCGCCCCGCCTGGTGCGCTGGGCGGCCCGGGCCGGGCTGGCTCCGACCACCGTGACGTGGATGTCCGTGGCGGTCGCGACAGTGGCCGCGCTCGCCTTCGCACAGGGCGCCCGCCCCTGGCTGGTCGCTGGCGCCGCGCTGCTCTACGTCAGCTTCGTGCTCGACTGCGTCGACGGGCAGCTGGCCCGTTACCTGCAGCGCTACAGCCGTTTCGGAGGCTGGCTGGACGCGCTCTGCGACCGGGGCAAGGAATACCTGGTGTACGCCGGCCTCGCGGTCGGCGCGAGCCGGGCCGGCCTGGGCGACGTGTGGCCGCTGGCGTTGGCCGCGATGGTGCTGCTGACCGCCCGGCACATGACCGACACCTGGTACGGCGCGGTGCAGGACCAGGCCGTGGAGCGGCTGGCGCACCAGCCGGCTTCGTCGCCTGACGCGAGGCCGGAGCCCGCTGCGGCAGCGTCATCCGAGCCGGTGACGGCGCCGCGCCGGGGCGCGCGACTGGGCGCGGCGCTGGCGGCGGCGTCACGGCGGCTGCAGGGGCGTCGCGCCGGGCCGGCGTACTGGCTGAAGCGCACCATCCCGCTGCCGATCGGGGAGCGCTGGATGCTGATCGCGCTCGCCGCCGCCTTCTTCGACGCGCGGGTCGCGCTCCTGGCGCTGCTGGGCTGGGGCGGTTTCGCGGCGGCGTACACGCTGTTCGGGCGCACGTTGCAGACCCAGCATCTGCGGGTGCCGGTGATGGCGGTGGCCGACCGGAACCTGTACCGCGACGACGGCGTGATCGCCGGGGCGCTGGGTCGGCTGTGGCCGGGCAGGGTCGCGCCGCTGCCACTGTCGGCCCTGCCGGCGCTGGTCGTCGCGCTGGGCGTGGCGCTCCTGCTCTTCGGCGTGCCGGTGACGCCGGGCCAGGTCGCGGTCGCGGGAGCAGCCGCCGCCGGCGTGGCGGGTCTGGCGTCCGGCCAGCCGCACGACGGCCCGCTGGACTGGCTGGTGCCGGCCGCGCTGCGGATCAGCGAGTACGCCGTGGTCGTGCTGCTCGGCCACCATGCCGGCGTGCCGACGCCGGTCGTGTACGGGCTGCTGGCCGTGGTGGTGCTCAGCCACTACGACCTGACGGCGCGCCTGGAGCGGGCCGGCTCCCCGGTGCTCTGGCGCGGCCTGCTGCTCGGATGGGACGGCCGGATCGCGGTGCTCGGCGCGGCGGTGCTGCTCGGCGCCGCGACACCGGTGTTCGCCGCGCTCGCCGTGGCGTTCGGGCTCTTCTTCCTCGTGAGCGGCACGCTCGGCGCGGCGCTCGCCGGCAGGAAACCCACGGCGTCGCCCTCGAATGCCGAGCCTCGACTGCCGGCACGCGCGGAGTAGCCACGCGGCGCGGAAACGCCGTGTGATGTTCGCGTTACTGATCGAGATCGCCCCCGCGATTCGGTCAGCCATGGTAATTCTCATGGTGTGACCCGTCTTGTGGTGTTGGTCAACGGCCTTCCTGGCTCCGGAAAGACCACTCTCGCCCGTACCCTCGCCGTTGTCCTGGGCTTGCCGTTGTTGAGCCGCGACGCCATCAAGGAGACCTACGCCGATGTGCTCGGCGCGATTGTGCCGTTCGGCCGGGACGGTCGCGAGTGGAGCCACACACTCGGGGCCGCGGCGGGGGAGACGCTCTGGACCCTGCTGGCCGACGCGCCGTGCGGGGCGGTGCTGGAAAGCCCGTGGCTGGCGCACCTGCGGCCGGTCGTGATCGCCGGGTTGCACCGCGCCGGCGTGAAGCGGCCCCTGGAGATCTGGTGCGACGTGCCGTTCGAGCTGGCCCGGGAGCGCTACGAGAAGGACGCCCCGCACCGGCACCCGATGCACGGCGACAACCCGGTCAGCGACGAGGACTGGAGGTTCCTGCGCACCGTGGCCGAGCCGCTCGCGCTGGGCCCGGTGCACCGGGTGGACACCTCCGGCCCGATCAGCGTCGAGACGGTGGCGGCGTGGACCCGGTCCAGTGCCGGCATGCCGGTGACCCGCTCCTGACGCCGCCGCCACGCGTGTTCCGGCGCGCGGGGAATCCGCGCGACCGCTGCCGCCGAACGCGAATAGGATGTCCCCTCATGGCGCGAGTGCTGACCCCGCAGGCTGAGGACTTCCCCCGTTGGTTCCAGGATGTGATCGCCAAGGCCGAGTTGGCTGACAACGGCCCGGTGCGCGGCACCATGGTGATCCGGCCGACCGGGTACGCCATCTGGGAGCGGATCCAGTCCGAGATGGACGATCGGATCAAGGCGGCGGGGGCGCAGAACGCGTACTTCCCGCTGTTCATCCCGGAGAGCTACCTCAAGCGGGAAGCCGAGCACGTGGAAGGCTTCTCACCCGAGCTCGCCGTGGTCACGCACGCCGGTGGCAAGCAGCTCGAAGAGCCCATCGTGGTACGCCCCACCAGCGAAACCGTGATCGGCGAGTTCATGGCCAAGTGGGTGCAGAGCTACCGCGACCTGCCGCTGCTGCTCAACCAGTGGGCCAACGGGGTCCGGTGGGAGCGGCGGCCCCGGCTGTTCCTGCGCACCAGCGAGTTCCTGTGGCAGGAAGGGCACACCGCGCACGCCACCGAGGCCGACGCCCGCGCCTACGCCAGGCGCATCCTGCACGAGGCGTACGAGGACCTCATGGTCAACGTCCTTGCGATCCCGGTCGTCGTGGGGCGCAAGACGGCCGCGGAGCGGTTCGCCGGCGCCACCAGCACGTACACCCTGGAAGCGATGACCGGCGACGGCAAGGCGCTGCAGCTGGGCACCTCGCACGAGCTGGGGCAGAACTTCGCCCGCGCGTTCGACATCGACTACCTGTCCTCGGAGGGCAAGCGGGAGCTGGCCTGGACCACCTCGTGGGGCAGCAGCACCCGGATGATCGGCTCCGTGATCATGGTGCACGGCGACGACAACGGGCTGCGGGTGCCGCCGCGGCTGGCGCCGATCCAGGCGCACGTCATGGTCGTCAAGTCCGGCGACGGCGTCGTCGAGGCCGCCCGCAAGCTGCACGACGGGCTGCGCGACTC
>WHSM01000562.1 GCA_009380105.1 Micromonosporaceae bacterium | reverse complement strand
TGCCGCGCAGTTGCGAGGGCACTGCCTGCACGACCGGTTCGAAGATCTGGGTCAGCCATCGGTGGGCGGCGTGCTCCTCGTCGGCGATGCCGTGTTCGGCGCGGAACCGGTCCAGGTCGTTGAGCAGCCGCCGGGCCTGGTTCTCCTGCGTGTCCAGGCCGGTCAGCCGCGCCAGCCGGCGCGCGTGGTGGCCGGCGTCGACCACCTTCGGCCGCACGGTGAATCCTTCGCCGATGGCGGCGAGCGCCATCTCGGCCACGTCGAAGCCGAGGTCGTTGAGGCGGCGCAGCCGGGCTTCGAGGCGGTGACGTTCGTGGGAGGGCACGAACTCGGAGTAGGTCAGCTCGTGCCACAGCGCGTCGTATCGCCGCGCCACCTCGTCACTGACCTGCTCCGGGTCGATGGTCGGGTCGAGCAGGCCGGCGGCTTCGATGTCGAGGGTCTCGCCGAAGATGTTCACGCGCGCCAGCTCGATGTCCTCGCCGCGCTGCCCGTCGGACAGGCTCGGGTGCAGCGCGCCGGTCTCGGCGTCGACGAGGTACGCCGCGAACGCGCCCGCGTCCCGCCGGAACAGCGTGTTCGACAGCGAGCAGTCGCCCCAGAAGAACCCGGCGAGGTGCATGCGCACCAGCAGCAGGGCGAGGGCGTCGAGGAGCCGGTTCAGCGTGTCGGGACGCAGCGTCTCGCTGAACAGCGCCCGGTACGGCAGCGAGAACCGCAGGTGGCGGGTGATGAGCGCAGCGTCGAGCTCGGAGTCGTCCGGCGCCCGCCGGTCGTGCACCACGGCGACGGCCTCCACGGACGGGGCGCCGATGCGCTCCAGGCTCCGCAGCAGGCCGTACTCGCGTTCGGCGGTCCGCTGCGCGGTTTCTTTGACGGCGTACACGGTGTTGTTGATCCGCACGAAGCGCACCACGTGGCGGGAGATGCCGCGGGGCAGTGGCACGAGCCGTTCGGCCGGCCACTGCTCCAGCGGCGTCGACCAGGGCAGGTCGAGCAGGTCGGTGTCGGCGGGCACTGCGGTGATGCGCACCCGTCCAGCATCTCGCGGGAGCGGGCCCGGGCGCGTGTCACCGCCCGGTGAGCCTCATGACAGGTGACACCGCGCACCCCGGGCCTGCCGCGCCTCAGGCCCGCCGGGCCCGTGCGACGCCCGCGACGTGGGCTGGGCGTCGCAGCGGCGCGCGGTGGCCGAACAGCTCGCCCTGGGCTTCCACGAGGGCCCGCTGGATCCGGTACGTGTACGGCACCTTCCACCCGACCGCGGCCGGGGAGATCCGCCACCGCACGAGTCCTTCCGGATACCGGGTCGGTGGCGCGGGCACCCACGACCCTTCCGAGTGCAGCACCACGTCGAGCCGCTCGGCCAGCTCAGGGCGCAGGCCGTCGCCCGGAAGGACCAGGTACATCCACCGCCCGGTCGGCGTGACGGCGACCGGGCCGCGGTCGGAGGGCGCCAGTCGCGCCACCGCCGGCTCACCCAGGCTGGCCGGCGCCTCGATCACGTCGAAGGCGGCGCCGGTCGGGAACAGCACGCTGTGTCCCCTCCGAGACCACTGCGTCGCGACCTGGCCCGGGTTGGCGCTGGCGGCGTGCTGCCAGTCCTCGAACGCCGGGTGGCAGGTGTGGATCGGGCACCCGATCCGGTCGCACATGAACCGGTCGCCGACCGCGTACGCGCCTGGCGCCACGGGCCACGCGTTGCGGGCGTACTCGACAGCGGCTCGTCGCAGCAGAGCTCGTTGTAACTGGCGCGGGTGAGTTAACCACCGCATCCTTAAAACCCCCTCGTCACTTACGGGCTGGCAAATCGTTGCGCCGGGTGAGGGCCACGCTGGAAAGACGTTCGAAATGAAACGTAAGAAAGACAGCAGGTCACGCAGCGCACACGGTGTGCGATGGAGCCCGTACGGGTGACATCTCGCCGAGAGGGTGTGAAATTGCGTGGCCCCACAAAGAGGATCGGGTTGTGCTAGAACGCGAGGTGCAGCCACCCCGCACAGCGACGCACACGCACGCCAGCCTCGCGACACGGGAGATCTGCCACGGGGCACTGGGGAGTTCGCGAAGGGACCTTGGGGAGCAAGGATGGAGACGTTGCCAATCGGGCGCCGGGTGGCGTACTGGCGACAGAGACGAAAGATGTCGCAACAGGTCTTTGCCGACCGCATCGGCAAGTCCAAGAGCTGGGTGGACAAGGTCGAGCGCGGCGCGCGCCGGCTC
>WHSM01000135.1 GCA_009380105.1 Micromonosporaceae bacterium | reverse complement strand
GACATGCCGACCTCTGCCCGCCCACGTCGTTCCTGCCTCGCGGTGCCGGGTTCGAGCGTCAAGATGCTCGACAAGGCCCAGGGGTTGCCGGCCGACCAGGTGTTCCTGGACCTGGAGGACTCGGTGGCGCCGTTGGCGAAAGAAGAGGCGCGCAAAAACATCGTCGCCGCCCTCAACGACGGCGACTGGACCGGCAAGACGCGCGTGGTGCGGGTGAACGACCTGACCACACAGTGGACGTACCGGGACGTCATCGAGGTGGTCGAGGGCGCCGGAGCGAACCTGGACTGCGTGATGCTGCCGAAGGTGCAGACCGCGGCGCAGGTGCAGTGGCTGGACATGCTGCTCACCCAGATCGAGAAGACCAACGGCCTGGAGGTCGGCGCGATCGGCATCGAGGCGCAGATCGAGAACGCGCTCGGCCTGGTCAACGTCGACGAGATCGCCGTCGCCTCGCCCCGGGTGGAGACGATCATCTTCGGCCCGGCCGACTTCATGGCGTCGATCAACATGAAATCGCTGGTGGTGGGGGAGCAGCCGCCCGGGTACGACGTCGGCGACGCGTACCACCACATCCTGATGCGGATCCTGATGGCCGCGCGGGCGCACGACCTGCAGGCGATCGACGGGCCGTACCTGCAGATCCGCGATCTGGAAGGCTTCCGGCGGGTGGCGGGCCGCTCGGCCGCACTGGGCTTCGACGGCAAGTGGGTGCTGCACCCGGGCCAGATCGACGCCGCGAACGAGGTGTACGCGCCCAGCCAGGAGGACTACGACCACGCGGAGTTGATCCTCGACGCGTACGAGCACTACACCTCCGAGGCCGGCGGCAAGCGCGGCGCGGTGATGCTCGGCGACGAGATGATCGACGAGGCGTCCCGCAAGATGGCCCTCGTGGTCGCGGGCAAGGGGCGCGTCGCCGGGATGCGGCGGACCTCCTCGTTCACGCCGCCGGAGGGCTAGAGCGTCAGTTCGGTCCGCTCGCGACCACGATGACGACGAAGCCCACGTACGCCGCGATGAACAGCACGTACAGGCCGGTGACCGAGTAGCCGACGATGATCCCCGCCAGAGCGAGGCCGTCGCCCTGCTCGCCGGTCTCCCGGATCTGCTTGCGCGCCACGTGGCCGAGGATCGAGCCGATGAACGCCAGCACTCCGCACAGCGCGATCGCGCCGCAGGAGACCGCGAGCGACGCGATCGCCAGACCGTTGGTCGGCGGCCGGACGGCGACGGGGTAGTACCCGTACGGCGGGGGGCCGGGGTGGCCCGGCGGGGGCGGTGGGCCGGGGTTGGCGGGGCCCGCCTGTGGCAGCGGTGCGCTGATCGGCTGGTCGGGTTGCGACATCTGGTCTCCTGGCTCGCGGCGTGCGCCCGGCGGTCCCGAGAGGCGGGTCGTGCTTGCATGGGCTCGTGCCGAGCCTAGGTAGGCGCCGCAACAGCCGCGGGCCCCGGCAAGGTCAGTTCGCCGCTGCTCCGATCACCATCAGCGCGATGAAGCCCAGGATCGCGAGCACGGTGAGGCCCGTCAGGATCCAGCCGATGATGATGCCGGCCAGGGCGAGGCCGTCGCCGTCTTCGCCGGTCTCCTGGATCTGCTTGCGCGCGGTGTGCCCCAGGATGGCGCCGACCGCGCCGAGCAGCGCGCACGTGACGATGGCGGCGCAGGAGACGATGAGGGAGGCGATCGCCATCCCGTTGGTGCCACGAGACTGCGGGTACGGCGGGTAGCCTCCCGGGCCCTGCGGGTACCCGGGTTGCGGCGAGTACGGGTACCCGGGTTGCGGCGAGTACGGGTACCCGGGTTGCGGCGAGTACGGGTACCCGGGCGGGTTCGAGTACGGGCCCTGTCCTGCGTACGGGCCCTGCCCCGCGTACGGGTCCTGGCCTTGGTACGGGTCTTGGCCCGAGTACGGGTCCTGGCCCGAGTACGGGCCCTGGCCCGAGTAGGGACCGGACATGGGCTGCCTCCACGCGTCGATGACCGCGCCGAGCCTACTGGTTGCGCATCGGTTTTGACGCACGCTTTGTGGGCTTGCGTGCGTCGTTCGTTGCCCGGCGCCCTCCGAACAGGGAGGATCACGGCATGGCTGCCATCTCGACCGGGCAAGGCCCGGCTGCCACGTCCACCGACCACCCGCGCGCCGCTGGCGCCAACGGGGTCCGCAGCGGCCCCGCCAGCGCCGCCGAGGCGATCCCCGCGACCGATCGGCTCGACGGGAAGATCGCGCTGGTCACCGGCGCGGGCAGCCCGGACGGCATCGGGTACGCCGCGGCGCGGCGGCTGCGCGCGCTCGGGGCCACCGTCGCGATCGTCTCCACCACGCGCCGAATCCACGACCGGGCAGGCGAGTTGGACGCGACCGGCTTCGTGGCCGACCTCACCGACGAGTCGGAGGTCGGGGCGCTCGGCGACGCGCTGGTGGACCAGTTCGACGGCGTGGACGTGGTGGTGAACAACGCTGGCCTGGCGAGCCGCACCAGCCCGGAGGTGTTCCGGCCGGTCGCGCAGCTGACCAACGCCGAATGGCGCACCGAGATCGACCGGAACCTGACCACCGCGTTCCTGGTGTCGCGGGTCTTCGTCGAGGGCATGGCCGAGCGTGGCTGGGGCCGCGTGGTGAACCTGGCCGCCACCGTCGGGCCGGTCAACGCGATGCCCGCCGAGGCGGCGTACGCCGCGGCGAAGGCCGGAGTGGTGGGCCTGACCAGGGCGCTCGCGATGGAGCTGGTCGCCGACGGGGTGACCGTGAACGCCGTGGCGCCGGGCACCATCCACACCGGCTCCTCCACGCTCTCGGAGCTCAAACACGGCCTGCGCGCCCCGATGGGCCGGCCCGGCACGCCGGACGAGGTCGCCGCCCTGATCGCGTTCCTGTGCACGCCGGCCGCGTCGTACATCACCGGCCAGATCCTCGTCGTGGACGGCGGCAACAGCGTGCGGGAAGCGCAGTACCGGTGACGTGGTACTCCCATGGAGTTGTTCACAGCCTGAACGGCTGTTCAGCCTGTGAGCCCCGCGAGATACTGCGCGGTAGCAATCTGGTCGCGTGACCGTGCCAGGGTCGCCGCCCAGTCGCCATCGCCATCGCTTGGAGCAGACATGGCTCGCCTCGCCGTCACGCACGGCCTGACCGACATTCAGCAGGAGATCCTTTTCACGGTCCGCACATTCGTGGACAAGGAGATCATCCCGCAGGCGCAGCGCCTCGAGCACGCCGACGAGTACCCCGGCGACATCGTCGAAGGCATGAAGGAGATGGGCCTGTTCGGGCTCACCATCTCCGAGGAGCACGGCGGGCTCGGCGAGTCGCTGCTCACGTACGCGCTGGTCGTGGAGGAGCTGTCCCGCGGCTGGATGAGCATCTCCGGGATCGTGAACACCCACTTCATCGTGGCGTACCTGGTCTCCCAGCACGGCTCGGAGGAGCAGCAGCGGCGACTGCTGCCGCGCATGGCGGCCGGCGAGCTGCGCGGCGCCTTCTCGATGTCGGAGCCAGGCTGCGGCTCGGACGTGGCGGCGATCCGGAGCAAGGCGGTCCCGGACGGCTCAGGCGAGAACTACGTGCTCAACGGCCAGAAGATGTGGCTCACCAACGGCGGCTACTCGTCGGTGGTGGCGACCCTGATGAAGACCGACACCGGCGCCGAGTCCGTCTACAAGAACATGACCACGTTCCTGTTGGAGAAGGAGCCCGGCTTCGGCGAGACCGCGCCCGGCCTGACCATTCCCGGCAAGATCGACAAGATGGGCTACAAGGGCGTCGAGACCACCGAGATGGTGCTCGACAATCACGCTGTGCCGGCGTCGGCGATCCTCGGCGGCCCTGACGTCGGCCTGGGGCGCGGCTTCTACCAGATGATGGACGGCATCGAGGTGGGCCGGGTCAACGTGGCGGCGCGTGCCTGCGGCATCATGATCCGCGCTTTCGAGCTGGCCGCCGCGTACGCCCAGCAACGGGAGACCTTCGGCAGCAAGCTGGTCGGCCACCAGGCGATCGCGTTCAAGCTCGCCGAGATGGGCACCAAGATCGAGGCGGCGCATGCGCTGATGGTCAACGCCGCGCGCCTGAAGGACGCCGGGGAGCGCAACGACGTCGAGGCCGGTATGGCGAAGCTGCTGGCCAGCGAGTACTGCGCCGAGGTGGTGCAGGAGTCGTTCCGGATCCACGGCAGGTACGGCTACTCCAAGGAGTACGAGGTCGAGCGCCTGATGCGTGAGGCGCCGTTCCTGCTGATCGGCGAGGGCACCTCGGAGATCCAGAAGACGATCATCAGCCGAGGCCTGCTGAAGGAGTACAAGCTCTAGCCAGCGCGGAACGGCGGCCTGCTCGTGCCCATGATCCGGTAGCGGCCCCACGGGTCCGGGTCGGACAGCTCGCCGGTCGCCTCGCCTTCGCGGGTGCGGAGCCGCACGGCGGTCTTCCTGCCGCCGGCGATGGCGTCGAGCCGATCGACGGCCCGCACGCGCCCGTACCAGTGGTAAAGCCCGTCGATCGGCTGGAACTGCCCCCGCAACGTCACCTCGACGTCGAGCTCAGCCTCGCCCACGCGCAGCGTGGCGGCCCCCTGATAACCCTCCTGGTCGTGCTCACTCACGCGCATCTCCTCACACACTCATCACGTGCGTAGCTGGGCACTTGGGGCGCTCGCAGACCGCGACACGCCGACCACACCGGCGTGTCGCACGTCCGGCAACGCCCCAAGTGGGGCTAGGCGCGGGCATCAGACCGCGCCCGGCTCTGTTGCTGGGTTGCGGGACAGCCGCACCACCTTGTTCATTTCCAGCGGTCTGTTCGGGTCGAGGACGATGCCGTGTTGGCGGGTGATGCCTTCGATGGCGGCCCAGATCAACTGGGTGAGGTACTCCACGACGCTCTCCCGGCTCATGGAGCGCCGCTCCAGCCACCACTCGGCGGTGTTGTGGGCGAGCCCGACCAGGCCGTGCGCCCACGGCTCGGCGGCGCCGGAGTCCATGCGCAGCATCCGCAGGTAGTCGCCGAGCAGCCGGGCCACGGCCGTGGCGATCAGCTCCTTGTCCTCGGCGACGATGTCCGACTCGACCGGCCGGTCGCCGAACGTCCGGCGGGCCAGCAGCCGGTAGACGTTGGGATGCTCCTCGATGAGCGAGAAGAACGCGTCGAGGCTCTTGCGGATCCGGGGCACCGGCGCTTCTTCGCTGTTCATCGCGGGGATGAGCTTTTCGAAGAGCAGCTCGGTGCCGTACTGGCCGATCGCGACGAACAGGTCCGCCTTGTCGGCGAAGTGGCGGTAGAGCACCGGTTTGGTGACGCCGGCCTCGGCGGCGATCTGGTCGATGCCGACGTCCGGGCCGTGCAGGGCGAGCGCCCGCACGGCTGCCTCGATCAACTCTCGGCGGCGGGCAGCGCGGTGGGCGCTCCACCGGTCCCGCCGGGCGTCGCCGCGGGTACGTTCCGCCTCCCGGCGCGGCTTGACATGGTCGTGCACAGGGGAGATGCTACCAGTAGTAACTGTTACCAGAGGTAACACACCTCGGCAGTGGGCCGACGTCGTGAGACACGCCCGGCGTGGCTCACGAAACTGGTCCACCGACTCAGGCGAGCCATGGGAGGTTTCGGCGATGGGCCGCGCGCTGCAGATCGCTCGGATCGCTGACCGCGAGAAGACCGCCGACCGGCTGTTGAGGTCGTCGGCGGACAAGTTCTACGACCCCGAGGTCGACATCGACTGGGACGCGCCGCTGGCTGACGGCAAGATCTTCCAGCCGGAGCACCGGTGCAGCCTGTACGGCACGCCGCTGTGGGACCGCCTCAGCCCTGAGCAGCGGATCGAGCTGGGCAAGCACGAGACCGCGAGCGTCGCCAGCGTCGGGCTGTGGTTCGAGCTGGTGCTGATGCAGGCGCTGCTGAAGGAGGCGTACCGCTCGGATCCGACGCGCCGCCACGCCCAGTACGCGCTCACCGAGATCGCGGACGAGTGCCGGCACTCGGTGATGTTCGCGCGGGCGATCGAGCGGTTCGGCGTCCCGGCGTACGGCCCGCCGCCGGCCCTGCACCGACTGGCGCGCCTGTTCTCGACGGTGACCTGGGGGCCGGCCATGTACGGCGCGATCCTGGTCGCCGAGGAGACCTTGGACCGGCTCCAGCGCGAGGCCATGGCGGACGAGACGCTGCAGCCGCTGATCCGCATGGTCAACCGGATTCACGTGCTGGAGGAGGCGCGTCACGTGACGTTCGCGCGGCAGGAAGTGGTGCGCGGCATGGGGTCGCTGTCGAAGGCGGAGCTGTTCTACCAGCGGGGCGTGATCGCGTACGTCTCGTTCCTGGTGATGCGCAGCATGATCAATCCACGTCTCTATCGCGCGGTGGGTCTCGACCCGAGACAGGCGCGCCGGGCGGCGATGGCGAATCCGCGCTATCAGGAGACGGTGCGGTGGTCCGGTGAGCGCATCATGGCGTTCCTGCAGGAGGTCGGCCTGGTCGGCGCCCCCGGGATGCGGTGGTGGCGCAGATCCTTCCTGCTCCCGGCGGACGCGAGCCAGGCGACGGGCGCTACAGCAGGGTGAGTTGGGTGTCCGGCGCCTCGTCGCTGGCAGCCTCCTCCGGCGCGGTGGCGTGCGGGTCGACGCCGCTGGTCCGGTGCGACGCCGCGCGGAGCAGGCCGTGTCGCCGTGCCGCCACCCGCACCCGGGCCGTCACCTCCCGCTGGTACCACCCCGGCGCGTACGAGCCGCCCTGGTAGAGCCGCCGGTAGTGCTCCACGAGCTGGGGATGGGCGCTCGCCAGCCAGTTCAGGTACCACTCGCGCGCCCCCGGCCGCAGATGCAGCGGGATCGGCGTGACGTTCCCGGCTCCGGCAGCGGCGATCGCGGCGACGGCGCGGTCAATCTGCTCCGGGCTGTCGGTGAGCCCGGGAAGAATCGGGGCCATCAGCACGGCGCACTCGAAGCCCGCGTCGGCGAGCGCGCGCACCACGTCGAGGCGCCGGGACGGGCTGGGAGCGCCCGGCTCGACCGACCGCCACAGCTCGTCGTCGAGGAAGCCAATGGACACGGCGAGCCCGACCGTCGTCGTTTCCGCGGCCTGCCGCAGCAGATCGAGGTCGCGCAGGATCAGGGTGCCTTTGGTCAGGATCGAGAACGGGTTCCCGGCGTCGCGCAGCGCCTCGATGATGGGTCGCATCAGGCGGTACCGGCCCTCCGCGCGCTGGTAGCAGTCGACGTTGGTCCCCATCGCGATGTGCTTGCCGGCCCAGGTCGGCGCCGCCAGCTCACGGCGCAGCAGCTCCGGAGCGTTGACCTTCACCACCACGCGGGAGTCGAAGTCGCGGCCTGTGTCCAGGTCGAGATAGGTGTGGCTCTTGCGGGCGAAGCAGTTGTGGCTGACCACGCCGTCGGCGATGAAGTCCCCGGTCCCGGTGGTGATGTCGTACATCGGGACATCGAGGTTGAGCTCCTCCACGGCGACCACCTGCAGCATGCCGGAGCCCTTGGCCGCGCGGCCGGCGATGGAGCGCTTGCGGGTGATCGCGGGGTCGGTGAGATGAAAGAAGTGCAGGTGCTCGCGCGCTCCGCCGAGCACTCGGATCCGGACAGACCCGCCCGCCTTGGCCGGCCCGCTGACTATGAACTCGAACCCGAAGCGGTCCAGCGCCTGCGCGGCCAGGTCGATGACGGCGGGGTCGGCGCTGTCGATCCTCAGGTAGTCACGGCACTCGCCGGCCGCGTCGAACACCCCGGCGAGGTAGCCCTTGCGCCAGTCGAGGCTGGGGAGGTCAGGCCAGGTGATCAGCGCCTTGACGGCGGCGACGTTCGCCTCGGCCGAGGTGCGGATCTCCGCGACGGCGCGGCGGTTGCCGCGAGCGCGCTGGAAGGTGAACTCCGTGGTGCTGACGCCCCACTCCGCCAGATAGTGGCGGGCCCGGTCCAGCGCCTCGATGTCCGCCGAGGCCAGGCGCAGCCGGTCCTCGTCGCCCGCCTGCTCCTCCGGCCCGGTCCCGATCGACCCGTCTCCCCGCATCAGGCCGCAGAGGTAGCCACGGCGATAGTCCGGGGTGTCGGCGGGCGGCTGCGCGAACCGACCGGTGCCGACGAGGCGGTTCCGCGAGGTCAGATGCGGCGCCTGGCTCTGGTCTGTCCCACGGGCCGATGTGTGCTTCCAGCCCCGGTCGGTGAGGAACCGGTGGTCGCCGCTGGCGAGCAGGCTCGTGCCGTCCCGCAGTGTGACGCGGAAGGCCGGCTTCACCGTGGACCAGTGCGCCAGCACTGTGGTCACGACATATCGGCGGCACGTGTCCTCGCGCTCGGTGCCGTACACAGAGTCGCCCTCTTGGAGTTGGGCGAGCGGCCTGGTCCGCCCGTCCGCCATCAGGATCGGTGTGTCGCCCGACATGCAGTAGCGGCAGGCGTGGGTGCATCCGCGGTACGGGTTGATCGTCCACTGGAACGGCACGCGCGACCCGCCGGGCACGCGGTTGATGATCGACTTCGCGCGGATCTCGTAGAAGATCATGCCCGCGAATCCCGGCGTGTCGAAGGTGCGGACGGCAGCCGACGTCAGCCCGAGCGGCAACTCGGGCTGCCCCCGTTCGGCGGCCTTGAGGTGGTCCCAGCGCATGCAGTAATTCGAACATATGTTCGACATCAGGTCAATCCAAGGACGCCACGTGCGCGCGCTGCCGCAGGCACAGCGCCCGGCTCGCCCCGAATGAACTCGAGGCGAGCCGGGACGGTGCGAGTGCGCTACCCGGTGACCGCCCGGTACGCGCTGACCTCGCCGTGTCCGTAGAAGCCGTTGTTCTGTGTGCTGCCGCGGCAGAACGCCGCCCACGCGCCATCGCCGGTCGGGTCGTACGCCCGGCCCTCGGGGCACGCCTGCGCGTCCGCGGTGCGCTGCAACGCCGCCGCCACCGCGCCCGCACTCAGCTCCGGGTGCACGCTGCGGATCAGCGCGGCCACGCCCGCCGCGTGCGGGCCCGCCATCGAGGTGCCCTGCTTGTAACCCCAGCCGGAGCCCGGCCACGTGGTGGAGAACACCCGGCCGTTCGGCTCAGCGCCGGGTTGCCGGCTGTCGCCGCCGGGCGCCGCCACCTCGACCACGCCGAGCCCGTACGAGGAGTAGAACGACTTCGCGCCGGTCGGGCCGGTGGCGGAGACGGTGACCACGCCGGGCGCCTCCGCCGGCAGGTCCACGCAGGCGCCGTTGATCAGGCGCTCCTCGGGCGGCGCGGAGCCGTCGTTGGGGCTGCCGTCGTCGATGAACTTGTGCGCCAGGTCGTTGTTGCTGTTGCCCGCCGAGGCGACGGTGAGCACGCCCTGGCCGGAGGCGTGCCGGATGGCCCGCTGCACCGCGATCCAGATCGGACGCTGCCGCACGTCGTTGCGGCAGTTGTACTCCCACGGGTCGATGAAGTAGCTGTTGTTCGTCACGTCGATCCCGTGCGCGGCGGCCCACATAAAGCCGCAGACCGCGGCCTCCGGGAAGATGAAGCCGTCGTCGTTGACCACCTTCACCGACGCCAGTCGCACCCCGGGCGCCACGCCCACGATGCCCACTCCGTTGCGGGCGGCGGCGATGGTGCCGGCGACGTGCGTGCCGTGGTCGCTGGTGGTGGGGCCCCACGCTGCGGGTGAGGTGTCGGGCACGCCGCCGATGCAGGACGCCGACCTGGCGGCGTCGACCTGGCTGGCCAGGTCCGGGTGGCTCGCGTCGATGCCAGAGTCGAGCACGCCGACCACGACGTCGGAGCTGCCGGTGGTCACCGAGTGGGCCTCGGCGACCTGAATCGCCCGCATGTCCCACTGTCGTGACCAGAGCGGCTCACCGGTGGTCGCCGGATCCGGCGCCGCGGCCTCGATGGTGTCCTCGGGCCGCAGCGGGGCGCCGAAGCCGGTGGTCGCGGCGGCGCTCTGCACCCCGTCGCCGCGTACCGCGGAGGCGAAGTCGGCACGGGTGGAGCGCGCGATCACGACGCCGATCGCGTCGTACCGGGCGACCACCGAGCCGCCGGTGGCGCGTACCCGTTGCACCGCGCCGTTCACGCTGGCTTCCTGGGGGGCCAGGACGACGAAGTTCTGCGCATCGCCGGTGGCCGCGCCGCCGGGAGCGCTGAGGGCGGCCGGCGAGCCAAGGGCCGCGCCGGCCAGGACGGCGACGGCCGCGCAGACCGCCGCCCTGGCGCCGGGCCGGCGGAGCAGGCGGGTCTCGCCGCTCCGCTGGGGAGATTCGGACTGATGCGAGTGCATGTGACGCCTCCGAGGGTGCGGTCAGTCAGGTGTGACAGCACGTTCCCCGAGGTGCGTGTCCCTGTCACGTAGAGCGCACCCTACGAGTACCCGGCTCGCCCCACAACGGTCTTCCGGGTGGTCTGCTCCCGAGATCAGTTCACATTTGGGTAACTGGCCAGCCGGTTTGTGACTAGCGTCGCAGCGAAATCAAGCACCGGCGCCGGAATATTGACGGCAGAAGATGCGCGGACGGCGGGTTGCCAACAGGGCCCCGCCGTCCGCTGCTGTTGTGGCGCGGTCCATCTTTT
>WHSM01000188.1 GCA_009380105.1 Micromonosporaceae bacterium | reverse complement strand
GCGCAGTACGAGTCCGAGGTGGTCTACCACAAGATCCGCGAGGATCTCGAGGAGCAGGGCGTCATCTTCAAGGACACCGACACCGCGCTCAAGGAGCACCCGGAGCTGTTCCAGGAGTACTTCAACACCGTGATCCCGGTCGGCGACAACAAGTTCGCGGCGCTCAACACGAGCGTGTGGTCCGGCGGCTCGTTCATCTACGTGCCGAAGGGCGTGCGCGTGGACATCCCGCTGCAGGCGTACTTCCGGATCAACACCGAGAACATGGGGCAGTTCGAGCGCACCCTGATCATCGTTGACGAGGGCGCGTACGTGCACTACGTCGAGGGCTGCACCGCGCCCATCTACAGCAGCGACTCGCTGCACAGCGCGGTCGTCGAGATCATTGTGAAGAAGAACGCCCGCTGCCGGTACACGACGATCCAGAACTGGTCAAACAACGTCTACAACCTGGTCACCAAGCGGGCGGTGGCGCACGAGGGGGCGACCATGGAGTGGGTCGACGGCAACCTCGGCTCCAAGGTCACCATGAAGTACCCGGCCGTGTGGATGGTCGGCGAGCACGCCAAGGGCGAGGTGCTCTCGGTGGCGATGGCCGGCGAGGGCCAGCACCAGGACGCCGGCGCGAAGATGGTGCACGCGGCGCCGCACACCTCCTCCACGATCATCTCCAAGTCGATCGCGCGGGGTGGCGGCCGCACCAGCTACCGCGGCCTGGTGCAGGTGAACGAGGGCGCCGAGCACTCCCGGAGCACCGTGAAGTGCGACGCGCTGCTGGTGGACACCATCTCGCGGTCGGACACCTACCCGTACGTCGACGTGCGCGAGGACGACGTGACGATGGGGCACGAGGCGACCGTCTCCAAGGTCAGCGACGACCAGCTCTTCTACCTGATGAGCCGGGGCCTGACCGAGGACGAGGCGATGGCGATGATCGTGCGTGGCTTCATCGAGCCGATCGCCAAGGAGCTTCCGATGGAGTACGCGCTGGAGCTCAACCGCCTGATCGAGCTGCAGATGGAAGGCGCGGTCGGCTGACCCGCGCTCCCAGGAGTCCATCCCCGTCCGAGACAGAGAGCGATATCGACCAGTGAGCAATGTGCAACAGGCCCTGCAGGAGGGCTCGGCGATGGTTGCCAGCCATCTGCACCCGGTGGCGTCCTACGACCTTGAGGCGCACCCGGCGCCGACCGGCCGTGAGGAGGTCTGGCGGTTCACGCCGCTGAAGCGGCTGCGTGGTCTGCTCGACGGCGGCCCGTCCGACGGTCACCTGAGCTGGAAGCACGACACCCCGGACGGCGTGACATTCGGGCGCCTCAGCACGGAGCAGGCGATCGCGCTGGGCGCCCCGGCGCCGATGGACCGGCTCGCGGCGCTCGCCGTGGCGCACGGCCAGGGCGCGGCGCTGATCGAGATCCCGGCCGAGGCGGTGCTCGACGAGCCGCTGGTGGTGCGCCTGACCGGAGACTCCGCCGACGATCTCGTCTGGGGCCACATCGTGGTCAAGGTCGGCCCGTACTCCAAGGCGACCTTGGTCTTCGAGCACACCGGAAGCGCCCGGTACGCCTCCTCGGTCTCCGTGCTGCTCGGCGACGGCGCGCAGCTGGACCTGGTCTCGCTGCAGCTCTGGGACGACGACGCGGTGCACACCGGCCAGATCAGCTGGCGGGTCGGCCGGGACGCCAAGGCGCGCTCCTTCCAGGCCAGCCTCGGCGGCGACCTGGTGCGCCTGGTGGAGACCGCCGAGTACGCCGGCCCCGGCGGCGAGGTGGAGATGCGCGGCCTGTACTTCGTCGAGGCGGGGCAGCACATCGAGCACCGGCTGTTCGTGGACCACAACGCGCCGCAGACGCGCAGCAAGGTGGACTACCGGGGCGCGCTACAGGGTGAGGGCGCGCGCTCGGTGTGGATCGGCAACGTGCTGATCCGCAAGGTGGCCGAGGCGATCGACACGTACGAGTCGAACCGCAACCTGGTGCTCACCGACGGGGCGCAGGCGCACTCGGTGCCGAACCTGGAGATCGAGACCGGCGAGATCGAGGGCGCCGGCCACGCCAGCGCCACGGGCCGGTTCGACGACGAGCAGCTGTTCTACCTGATGAGCCGCGGCGTGCCGGAGCCGGAGGCGCGCAAGCTGGTGGTGCGTGGGTTCTTCGCCGAGCTGCTGAACAAGCTGCCGGCGCCCGAGTACGCCGACCGGCTCATCGCCGAGATCGACGAGGGCCTGGCGAAGGCGGGGGCGTGATGACAGACCACCTCGCCGAGTTCGTCAAGGTGTGCGCCGCGTCGGACATCGAGCGCGGCACGGCCGTGCGGGCCGAGATCGACGACCTGCCGGTGGCGATCGTGCACGCCGAGGACGGCGAGTTCTACGCCATCTACGACGTGTGCTCGCACGCCGAGGTGCCGCTGTCGGAGGGCGACGTGGAGGACTGCACCGTCGAGTGCTGGCTGCACGGCTCCCGGTTCGACCTGAAAAGCGGCGAGCCGACCGGGCTGCCGGCCACCGAGCCGGTGCCGGTGTACCCCGTCGAGGTGCGCGACGGCGACGTGTACGTGTGCCTTGCCCCCAAAACGACGCAGAAAGATTCAAGGAGCTGAAGGATCCACGATGAGTGTTCTCGAGATTCGCGACCTGCACGTGTCGGTGAAGACCGCCGACGAGGGGCTCAAGCCCATCCTCGACGGCGTCGACCTCACCGTCCGCGCTGGGGAGACGCACGCCATCATGGGCCCGAACGGTTCCGGCAAGTCGACGCTGGCGTACTCGATCGCCGGCCACCCGAAGTACCAGGTGACCAGCGGAAGTGTCACGCTCGACGGCGAGGACGTGCTGGCGATGTCGGTCGACGAGCGCGCCCGCGCCGGGCTGTTCCTGGCGATGCAGTACCCGGTCGAGGTGCCGGGCGTGTCGGTCGCGAACTTCCTGCGCACCGCCAAGACCGCCATCGACGGCGAGGCGCCGAAGCTGCGCACCTGGGTCAAGGATCTGCGCGGCGCGATGGAGCAACTCGGCATGGACCCGAAGTTCACCGAGCGCAACGTCAACGAGGGCTTCTCCGGCGGCGAGAAGAAGCGGCACGAGATCGTGCAGCTGGAGCTGCTGCAGCCGAAGCTCGCGGTGCTGGACGAGACCGACTCCGGGTTGGACATCGACGCGCTGCGCGTGGTCAGCGGAGGCATCAACCGGGTGAAGGCGACCGGCCGCACCGGCCTGCTGCTCATCACCCACTACACCCGGATCCTGCGGTACGTGACGCCCGACCACGTCCACGTCTTCGTGGGCGGCAGGATCGTGGAAGAAGGGGGGCCGGAGCTCGCCGAGAAGCTGGAGGAGACCGGCTACGAGCGGTACGTCGCCGGCGCCGGTCCCGCCAAGGCAGGCGCGTGAGGTGAGGCCCCGATGGTGACCACTCCAGCGCCTGGCGTCGCCCGGGCCGCCGGGCGCGCCGTCCCGGGCCGGAACCGTCCCAGCCACGACATGCCCGGCTTCGACCTGGCGAAGATCCGTGAGGATTTTCCGATCCTGACCCGGCAGATCAACGGGCGCCCAATGGCCTATCTAGACAGCGCCAACACCTCGCAGAAGCCGCGGCAGGTGCTCGACGTGATGCGCGAGCACTACGAACGGCACAACGCGAATGTGGCGCGCGCGGTGCACACGCTCGGCACCGAGGCCACCCAGGCGTACGACGCCGCCCGAGCCAAGGTCGCGGCGTTCATCGCCGCGTCGCGGCCGGATGAGGTGGTGTTCACCAAGAACGCCTCCGAGGCGATCAATCTGGTGGCGTACGCCTTCTCCAACGCCACCACTGGAGGCGGCGCTCTGTCGGGTGCTCCGTCGCACGCGATGGACGACCGCTTCCGCCTGGGCCCTGGCGACGAGGTGGTCATCTCCGAGATGGAGCACCACTCCAACATCGTGCCGTGGCAGCTGCTCTGCGAGCGCACCGGCGCCACGCTGCGTTGGTTCGGCCTGACCGACGAGGGCCGGATCGACTGGTCCCAGCTCGATGACCTGGTGAACGAGCGCACCAAGATCGTCTCGTACGTGCTCGTCTCGAACATTCTCGGCACCGTGAACCCGACCAAGGCGCTGGTGGAGCGAGCCCGCCAGGTGGGCGCCCTGGTGATGCTGGACTGCTCCCAGGCCGTGCCGCACATGCCCGTGGATGTGGCAGAGCTGGATGTGGACTTCATCTGCTTCACTGGGCACAAGATGTGCGGACCCACCGGCATCGGCGTGCTCTGGGGCCGCCACGAGCTGCTCCGGGCGATGCCGCCGTTCCTCGGCGGAGGCTCGATGATCGAGACGGTCACGATGCAGAAGTCCACTTTCGCCGCGCCGCCGGAGAAGTTCGAGGCTGGCACCCCGCCGATCGCCCAAGCGGTCGGCCTGGGAGCGGCGGTGGACTACCTGTCATCGGTGGAGATGGAGGCGATCCGTTGGCACGAGAAGCTGCTGACGGCATACGCCCTGGACGCGCTCGAGACGGTGCCGGGACTGCGGATCATCGGACCTCGCGTGCCGATCGGGCGTAGTGGCACGATCTCGTTCGTGATGGATGGCATCCACCCCCATGACGTGGGCCAGGTGCTGGACGCCGAGGGCGTCGAGGTGCGGGTTGGTCACCACTGTGCCCGGCCAACCTGCCTGCGGTACGGCGTGCCCGCGACCACGCGCGCGTCGTTCTACCTGTACAACACGACTGAGGAGGTCGACGCCTTGGCGCAGGGCCTGGAGCGGGTGCGGAAGGTGTTCGCCTGATGCAGCTCGACACGCTGTACCAGGAGATCATCCTGGACCACTACAAGCGCCCGAAGGGACGCGGCCTTCGGGAGCCGTACGACGCTGAGGCGCACCACGTGAACCCCACCTGCGGCGACGAGATCACACTGCGGGTGCGGTTGGACGGCGGCGCGGATCCGAGGGTCGTCGACGTGTCGTACGAAGGAATGGGCTGCTCCATCAGCCAGGCTGCGGCGAGCGTGCTGCACGAGTTGTTGCGGGACAAGTCGCTCGCCGAGGCGCTCACAGTGCATGACGCGTACACCGAGATGATCGGCAGCAGAGGCCAGGGGCAGCCGGACGGGGAGCTGCTGGAGGACGCGGTCGCGTTCGCCGGCGTCTCCAAGTACCCGGGCCGGGTGAAGTGCGCTCTGCTGCCCTGGATGGCGTTCAAGGACGCGGTCGCCCGCGCCGCTGACTGAAGAGGGAGGCGTCCGATGACCAACGAGACCACTGCGGTCGACAACGCGACCGACACGACGGAAGACAAGACGAAAGACAAGACGGCCCGCGACGCGGCCGAGACGCCCGCTGACACCGCGCCGGCCGGCAACGCGGCTGGCGAGGAGCCGGCCGACAAGGCCAAGCTGGAGGACGTCGAGGAAGCCATGAAGGACGTCGTCGACCCCGAGCTGGGCATCAACGTGGTCGACCTCGGCCTGGTGTACGGCGTCCACGTCGACGACGAGAACATCGCCACGATCGACATGACGCTCACCTCGGCGGCGTGCCCGCTGACTGACGTGATCGAGGATCAGACCCGGTCGGCGCTCACCAGCGGCCCGGGCGGCGGGGTGGTCTCCGACTTCCGGATCAACTGGGTCTGGATCCCACCGTGGGGCCCCGACAAGATCACCGACGAGGGCCGGGACCAGCTCCGCGCCCTGGGCTTCAACGTCTGATCCGCGGGCTCACGGATCCCTGCTTCCTTTCTGACTGCTAGGGCTTGCGGATGCCGCGGCCCGCAGCCAGCGCGCCGCCCGACGCGATGATGCCGCTGATCAGCAGCGCCCACAGGATCGGACCGGCGTCCAGGTCACCGAGCGCCAGGCTCCGGGAGCCGTCGATCGCGTAGCTCAGCGGGTTGACGGAGGCGATCGCCTGCAGCCAGCCCGGCATGCTCTCCACCGGCGCGAACGCGTTGGAGGCGAACATCAGCGGGAACACCGCCACCATGCCGATCATCTGCATCACCTCCAGGTTCCGCACCCACGTGCCGAGGGCCATGAACAGCCAGGACAGGCCCCAGCCGACGATCAGCGCCAGCAGCAGCGCGGCGAGCGTGCCGAACACGCCCCCGGCCGGGTTGAAGCCGAACAGGACGACGGCGCCGACGAGCAGCAGCGACAGTTGGATCGTGTTGCGCACGGCGTCGAAGACGCTGCGGGCGGTCAGCAGTGAGTACATGCTGATCGGCAGCGTGCGGAACCGGGCGAGGGCGCCGTTCTTCAGGTCTGTCGCCAGCCCGGCCCCGGCCCACATCGCTGACTGGCTGCCGGTGGTCACCAGGATCGCCGGCATCAGGTAGTCGATGTAGTCCACGCCCTGGGGGAACCCGGGCGCGAACGCCATGCCTTTGAAGACCTGGCTGAACAGCGTGAGCATGATCAGCGGCTGCACCACGCTCATGATCAGCATGCGCTTGTCCTTCAGCGCCTGCATCGAACGCCCGGTGAGCACCCAGATCTGGCTCGGATACGAGCTGCCGCCCCAGTCCCGGGCGGCTGCCGCCGGGGGAGCGGCGTTGGTCTGAGGGGTGGTGGTCGCGACGGTCATTCGTCATTCCTCGTCGATGTCAAGGGTCAGGCCGCGGCCTGGTGGGTGAGGGTCAGGTACACGTCGTCGAGCGTCGGCTCGTGCAGCGCCAGCTCGGCGACCTCCGCGTTGGCGTCGTCGAGTGCGCGCACCACGGCGGCGAGCGCGTTCGCCGCGTCGACCGGGATGGTCATGGCGCGCCGGCCCTCGTCGTGGATCGGGCTGAACCCGGCGCGACGCAGTGCGGCCAGGGCCTCCGGCGCGGCCGCGGCCTCGGCGAGCGTGATCGCCACAGTGCGCTGCCCGATGTCGGCCTTCAGCTCGGCGGCTGTGCCGGCGGCGACCACCTGACCGTTGGAGAGCACGGTGATCGAGTCGGCGAGCCGGTCCGCCTCCTCCAGGTACTGGGTGGTGAGCAACACTGTGGTGCCGTCATCGACCAGCTTCTCGACGATCTCCCACAGACCCAGCCGGCTCGTGGGGTCCAGCCCGGTGGTGGGCTCGTCGAGGAACACCACGTCCGGGTGGCCGACCAGGCTCGCGGCCAGGTCGAGTCGCCGTTTCATGCCGCCGGAGTACGTGTCGACTTTGCGGTCCGCGGCGGCTGCCAGGTCGAACAGCTCCAACAGCTCCGACGCGCGGTCGGCGGCCTGTCGCCTGCTGGCGCCGAGCAGTCTGGCGATCAGCACCAGGTTGTGCAGCCCGGTGAGCTGCTCGTCCACGGACGCGAACTGCCCGGTGAGGCCGATGCGGGAGCGCACCTCGTGGCCGTCGGTCGTCACGTCGTGCCCGGCGACGGTGGCCCCGCCCGCGTCCAGCGGCAGCACCGTGGTGAGCAGGTTGACCAGCGTGGTCTTGCCGGCGCCGTTGTGCCCGAGCAGGCCGGTCACTGTGCCTTTCGGCACCTGGAGGCTGACGCCGTCCAGAGCCTTGACGTCGCCGAACGCCTTGCTGACGTCGGCAGCGTCGATCATGAGGTCAGTCATGCTTTCCCCGTCTCTTCGGTGAGCACGCCGCGCAGAAACACGTCGATGAGCTCGTTCATGGCATGTGCGTCGTCCGCGTTGTCCTGGCAGCCCCGCATCTGTCCGGCGAACTGGGAGCTGAACACCACTCCGAGGAAGACCTGCGCGACGCGTTCCGCTGGCAGCCGCAGCCGGTCGGCTTCCGGCCCGATCAGCTCGGCCAGGGCTTCGGTGGTGTCCTGGATCCACTGCTGGCGGTCCGCGTGCCATCGCTCGTCGTGCATCCGCTCCACCCGGTACCCGGTGGCGGACAGCGCGTGCATCAGGGCGCCGATCCGGCTGACGCGGTCGGCGATTCTGTGCGCTGCCACCCGCAGCCGCACCTCGAGCGGGAGGTCGCGGGGGACCGCGCTGACCGCGGCCAGGCCTTCCTCGGGACGGAGCGCCTGGCGGACGCACTGGTCGATCAGATCCTGCTTGTCGCGGAAGACCCGGAACACGGTGCCCTCGGCGATGCTGGCAGCTGTCGCCACCTGGCTGGTGGTGACCTGCGTGCCGTGCTCGGCGAGCAGGGGGAGCGCCGCTTCGATGATCGTGGCCCGCCGCTCCTCTGGGCTCATCGCGGGAGCGCGGCGGCGGGTCGCAGGTGTGCCGGTCATGCCGTCAAAGGTAATGAGTGAGTCCTCACTCACACTATCGAGCAACCCGCGCGGGCCACGCCGGACCCCGCCGCCGTCCCGCCGGGTCAGCCGCGGTCCCGCCGGGTCAGCCGAGGTGCTTGAGCGCCTCCCGGACCGACAGCGGCGAGAGCTGAGCGCGATGCGCACGCACGAACCGGCGCACCGCGGCGGGGTTGGTCTTGCCGTGCTGGCGCAGGGCCCAGCCGATCGCCTT
>WHSM01000450.1 GCA_009380105.1 Micromonosporaceae bacterium | reverse complement strand
GTGAACGTCTCCCGCAGGCCGGAGCCCTGGCGGCGGATCACCACGCCCTGGAAGACCTGGATCCGGGAGCGGGCGCCCTCAACCACCCGCACGTGCACCTTGAGCGTGTCGCCTGCCCGGAAGTCAGGGATGTCAGCCCGCAGTGACTGGGCGTCGAGAGCGTCCAGCGTGTTCATCGCGTTTGGTTCCTCAATGGCTCAAGGGCGCGCACTAGCGCCGGCGAATAGGTGCAATGGACGGTCACGGGCATTGGGGATTGCCCGCAGCAACCTCACTACTCTGCCACATCCGGTGGCGCGAGGCGAAACCCGCCCCCCTCAGGCCGCTCGCGGTCAGCCCCCGCGAGCGTCTCGCGATCGGCCTCGTCTAGTTGCCCCGGCGCGAGCCTCCCCATCAGGTCCGGTCGCCGTGCGGCGGTGCGCAGCAGGCTCTGGTCGCGCCGCCACCGGGCGATCCGGGCGTGGTCGCCGGAGCGCAACACCTCTGGCACGTCCCGGCCGCGCCAGGTCGCCGGCTTGGTGTGCATCGGCGCTTCCAGCAGACCGTCGGCGTGCGACTCCTCCGTCAGCGACTCGGCGTTGCCGAGCACCCCGGGAACCAGTCGGGCGACCGCCTCGACGACAGCCAGCACCGCGACCTCGCCGCCGAACAGCACGTAGTCCCCGATCGAGATCTCCGCCACAGGCATCCGCACGGCGGCTTCGTCGAGCACACGCTGGTCGATCCCCTCGTACCGACCGCAGGCGAAGAGCAACCACGGCGCGACCGCGAGCCGCCGAGCGGCGGCCTGAGTGAACGGCGTCCCGGCGGGCGTCGGGACCACCAGCACCGGCGGCGCGGCGGCGTCTCCGGGGACCAACTCATCGAGCGCCTCCCCCCACGGCTCCGGGCGCATCACCATGCCGGGCCCGCCGCCGTACGGCGTGTCGTCGACGGTGCGGTGCACGTCGTGGGTCCATTGACGCAGGTCGTGGGTACGGACGGTGAGCAGGCCGGCCTGGCGCGCCCGGCCGATCAGCGAGAGGTCCAGCGGAGCGAAGTACTCCGGGAAGATCGTGACGATGTCAATCAGCACGGCGCCTCATGCCTACAGTTCGAGCAGTCCAGCTGGCGGTGTGAGCACGACCCGGCCAGCGGCGAGATCCACCGTGGGCACGATCGCGCGCACGAACGGCACCAGCGCCTGGCCGCCGTCCGGCCGGCGCAACACCAGCAGGTCATTAGCGGGAGCGTGGTCGACCCGCACCACGTCGCCCAGCGGCTCACCGGTCTCGTCCACGGCCCTCAGACCCACGAGCTGGTGGTCGTGGAACTCGTCCGGGTCATCGGTGGCCGCCACGTCGGCCGAGTCGACCTGCAGGGCAACGCCCCGCAGCGCGTCGGCGGCGTCGCGGTCGAGCACGTCGGCGAACACGACGATCAGGCGGTCCTTGCCCGCGGAGATGTGAGCGCGCGCGCTCTCGATCGTCAACGGCCCGGCGTCCGCTGGGTCGGTCGACAACACCGACCCAGCGGCGAACCTCTCCGCGGGCTCGTCGGTGCGCACGTCGACGAGAACCTCGCCGCGCAAACCGTGCGGGCGGATCACCATACCGATCACCAGGAGCACTGACACAGGCCTCAGGAACGCGACTTCAGTAGTTGTCGATGATCTCGACCCGCAGGCCACGGCCACCGACCGAGCCGATCACCTGGCGCAGCGCCCGGGCGGTGCGGCCGCCACGGCCGATCACCGTGCCGAGGTCCTCGGGATGCACGCGGACCTCAAGACGCTTGCCGCGACGGGAGTTGACCATCCGGACCCGCACATCGTCCGGATGGTCGACGATCCCGCGCACCAGGTGCTCGAGCGCCGGGCGCACCACCTCAGGACTCCGAGCCGGTTTCCGCACCGGCACTCTCCTCAGACTCGGCGGGCTTGCTCGCGGCCTTCTTGGCCTTGGCCTTGCCCTCGCTCTTGGCGGGCTTCTCGGCCTTCTCGGCCTTGCCCTCGGTCTCGGCCTTGCCCTCGGTCTTGGCGTCGGCCTTGGCCTTGCCGCCGGTCTTGGCCTCAGCCTTGGCCTTCTCGTCCGTCTTCGCCGTCTTCGCCGCCTTCTTGGCCGGCTTCTTCTTCTCGGCGGTCTTCTCCTCGGACACCGCCACAGCCTTGGCCTCGGCCTCGTAGCGCGCGTGCTTGTCAGGCTTCGGCTCGGCCACCTTGAGCGGCGGGGGCGCCGGCAAGCCCTTGAACTTCTGCCAGTCGCCGGTCAGCTCCAACAGCCGCTGCACCGGCTCGCTGGGCTGGGCGCCGACGGACAGCCAGTACTGCGCCCGCTCAGAGTTCACCTCGATCCGCGAAGGGTCTTCCTTCGGGTGGTAGAGACCGATCTCCTCGATGGCACGGCCGTCGCGCTTCTTGCGCGAGTCGGCGATGACGATGCGGTACTGGGGGTTGCGGATCTTACCGAGCCGCATCAGCCGGATACGTACAGCCACAGTGCTCTTCGCTCCTGAAAGTCTCACGTGGGTTGAGCCGTCGACGCGCACGTGGGGATGTGCCGCCTAGTGCTCGACTGGACTGGCCGCGCCTCCGAGGTAGAGGGCGCCGGACGCGCGCCGACCAGCCTGCCATTCTGCCAGACGCGCCAGGCGAACACCGCCGCGGCCCCAACCCCACCCGCCCGGGCCCAGCGAGCTGCTCGGCGAGCGTCGTGTGGACTGGCCCGAAGGGTCAGTAGGAGCGGGCGACGTAGGCGACCAGGTCGGGCTCGTCCTCGCTGTCCGGCGCCGAGCCGTCGGGGCGCACCAGGCACCTCACGGTGATGCCGTTGGCGTTCAGCTCCGCCTCGCCGGCGGCGCCGACGAGCGGCCACGGCACGCGCGCCCACCCGGCAGCCGCGGCGTCCTGCGCCTCGACCAGTGACTCCACCTCGACGGTGTGCTCCTCCCGGAACCGCAGCGCCGCGTCGTACAGCGCCTGCTGGTCGGCGTCGAGCGCGTCGCGCACCGCGCCCGCCGCCGCGTCCAGCGTGACCGGGGTCTTGGATCCGTCGAATCGGCGTGCCAGCACCACGTTGCCGGCGGCCAGGTCCTGGGGGCCGACCTCGATCCGCACCGGGTAGCCCTTCAACTCGGCGTCGACCGCGCGACGGCCGAACGGCGTGGCCACTCGGTCGTCGAAGGCGACCCGCACCCCGGAGTCGCGCAGCCCGTCGTGCAGCTTGCGGGCGGCCTCGACGACGCCGTCGCCGGACTTGACGACCATGACGTGCGCCTGGATCGGCGCCAGCCGCGGCGGCACCCGCAGCCCGTTGTCGTCGCCGTGCACCATGATCACG
>WHSM01000440.1 GCA_009380105.1 Micromonosporaceae bacterium | reverse complement strand
CGGCGCCTCGCTGATCCGGCGTTCGCCCTTCCAGGCGCCACATCACACAGCGACAGTCGCGGCGCTCGTCGGAGGCGGCTCGGGGCTGGCGCGGCCCGGAATGGTCACCCTGGCACACCGAGGAGTGCTGTTTCTGGACGACGCCAGGGAAACACTTTTACACCGCCTGAGATCGCCGTCAGCGGTCAATCAGGGGGAGAGGGGGCCGGCCTTCCCCGCTAGAACTCATCCGTGCGCCGTCCGGCGGCCGCAGCGGGTTGCAGGCTCCGCAGTCGCTGACACTCGTCGTCGTCGGCCGACGTTGAGCGAGTTCATCCGGTTGCCGTTGCGGCGTGGGGGTTCAAGTCCCCCCTCGGACACCAGACTTATCCACACACAGGGCCGGGCGGATGGTCGCCTCGATCACCTTCGCGGCATGGTCGTACATCATCGAGAGCCGTAGCGCCTGGTAGAGATCGGCCAAGTCCTGCGGCTCAGCTTCGTTGATCACCCTGGTCATGTCCCCGATCGTGTCGACTAGGCCCCGCAGCTCGTCGCGGTTGACGCCGCGTTGCTCAGGTACGGCCGCCAGGTCGGCTTCGGCAGAGCGCTTCTCTGCGGCGGCGGCGTTGTACTGCTCCCGTAGGCTCTCTGGATCCCATCCGGCCTCCAGAGCCCTCTGGAGCCGTCGCATGGTCGACTCGGCGGCGGTTACCCGCTGACGGAGGGCCTGTACCCGCTCTGTGGCCCGTTCGCCCGTGTCGTCGGCGGCGGCCAGGGCGTCGATCGTGGTGTCGCGGTGCTCAGGAGCGAACAGCCGGGCAATCCACTCGTTGAGCGCTCCGCACACGTGGTCCTCACGGAGGTAGACGTGCGGCGGATGGCTGGCTGCGACCTCCGATCCTGGTACGAGTGTCCGGGCGGAGCATCGGTAGAACACGGCGTGCTTCCGGGCGGCACCTTCCATCTTGCGGCCACACAGCGAGCACCGTAGGAGTCCACGGAGTAGGTACATCCGCTTGCTCCTAACCCGCGTGCGTTCGAGGGCCGACCATCCGCGCCGGCCGCCGCCGGCACGTGCTCGCATCGCGAGCTGCACGCGGGTGAAGTCCTCGACGCTCACGATCGCCGGGTGGGCCGGCTCCCGGGACCGTACGACCTTGGACTGAGGCGACCGACGGAATCTCGTCACGTGACCAGCAGCTACGTCCTCCGGGTCGAGCAGTTCCTCGACCTTCTGCCATCGCCCGTAGATCGCGTAGCCGGTGTACTTCGGGTTATCGAGAATTGCCCGCACTGTGGCGTGCTGCCAACCGTCACCCCGGCGGTGCCGATTCTGGCGTGGCATGTGCGCCGACGGGCACGGTACGCCGTCGCGGTTCAGGATCTCAGCAATGGACTTGTGACCAAAACCGTCGAGGTAGAGCGCGAAGATGCGCTCGACCACCGCCGCCGCCTCTGGGTCGATGTCGAGCACCCGCACCCGGTATCCCTCCTGGGCCTTGCGCGGATTCGGGTGTGGCCCGGCGTCCACGACGCAGTAGCCGTACGGCGCTCGGCCGCCCTGGTGCTTACCGTCGATCAGCACCTGGGCGGCCATCGCCGCACGAACGCGGCGCTGGACATGCTGCCGCTCGCTCTTGGAGAGACCGCCGGTGATCGTCATCGCCATGTCGTGAACGGTGCTCTCCGGATCGAACTGACCACCCAGGCTCGGAATCCAGATCGAGACACCGTACCGGTGGAACTTCGGCCAGGTCAGGCTGAACTGGTTGCTGTACCAGCAACGAGTCGCTTCCCCGACCACCAGCCCGTCCCAGCCACGCGCCGGGTTCTTGAGGGCTGTCAACAACCGGGAAGCTTCGTCGCGGCGCTCCCATGGCAGTGAGCGGGACTGGCCGATGTCGAAGAACTCCTCCACGATCTCCCCGCCGAGCGGCTCAACGAACCGCTTTGCCTCGGAGAGCTGCCACGCCCACGACGTTCTCGGATCCTGGTTGTCCTCTGTCGAGCAGCGGCCGTAGAAGGAGAGCCGGCCAATGCCGACACCTGCCGGCACCTGGTCTGCCAGAGCCTCAAGCCCGAGCATCTCGTCAAGCGTCGCCCACGCGTCCGTTGTCACGCCGCCAGTGTCACAGTCAGGCTGCATCCTGCCACCCATCCGAGATGCCTGACGTGGCCTTACGGACGATGCACAGCAGAACCCGCGCGGCATCGCGAGTCAGGTGCGGAGTGTCGTCAGGCACGTGCACGAGTCGCGGTTCAGCTACCCGGGTGGGAAAGCACTCGCCGTCGCGAGTGTGCAGGGTAGCCCCTTCCCTCCGTCCTTGCCGGGCGGAGATGGCTTGGGCGCGCTCAGCCACGGCAGTCTCCCCCCGATGTAGCGAGGCCGGTTTCGGTGGCGCAGCTGCGGCACAGGCCGTAGCCGAGCAGGATGGGGCCGACGATCATCAGTCCGGCGTGGATCGGGTTGGCGTGGTGTCGGCAGCGGTCGCAGGTTGAGTCCTCCTTTGTGGTGGGGGTTAGCGCTGGTGTGCAGTCGGCGCAGACGATCAGGCCGGGCCGCCAGACGGCGGCGTGGCCGACGCCGGGTGCGTGGGCGAGGTGGTGGCAGGCTCGGACAGCGCCAGCGTGTAGTGCGTCGGTGAGACCCTGGGCCTGGGCGCAGAGCCAGGGGTCGGCCACGCGGTTGTGCAGGGTGCTTCCCTTCCTCTCGGCGGCTTGGTCGAGCACTCGGCGTGCGTCGCTGGTCGCGGCTTGCACCTGGTCGGTCAGCGCGGTCTGGTAGGCGGTGGCGCTCACGCCGCGTCACCCCCTTCGAGGTCGTGGAGGGCGCTTTGGCTGGTGACGGGTTGTGATGAGGGGTCGCCAGTTGCGCCAGTTGCGCCAGTTGCGCCAGGACTCGGGACGTGGCGCAACTGGCGCGACTGTGGCGCAACTGGCGTAGCTGATGACGGCGCGTGTTCGGGATCGAGTCGCCACACCGCTCGCGCTGGGTAACCGATGCGCTCGTTTCGGACGCCAGCGCGGCTCCTCGCGCGCTGGAGGGTGCGCTCTGCGATGCCGTCCGCTCGGGCGGCCTTGCGGATGTCTGTCCACGCCGCCTCGCCTCCATGCTCGGTGAGGTAGCAGCGCAGCCAGTCGGTGGCGTCGTCGCGTTCCATGCGGGTGTCGCCGTCCCCGGCAGCGCCGTCGCCGAGGATGTCTGAGACGCTGCGTTCTGATTCGCCGGTGAAGGTGAGGCGGCCGACGTGGGCGGGGCCTTCGTCGGTGGGGATCTCTGCGGTTTCCACGATGTATCGCAGGGAGGGCAGGTCGAGGCGTCCGAGGTTGTTCTTGGCTTGCGACATCACACAGGAGCCGTCGTCGGCGTCGGCGTCGCGAGCTATCGCGATCACGGCGCGGGCGACGGCGGAGAAGGCGCGTGAGCCGGTGATGAGGTTCAGCGCGTCGGG
>WHSM01000039.1 GCA_009380105.1 Micromonosporaceae bacterium | reverse complement strand
GGCCTGCCACACCGCGTCGTATACCTGATACTCGACCGGCTTGTCGAGGTACAGGGCTCCGCACAGGGACTCTGTGTAGGCCAGCGGAGGCTCGCTGATCCGTCCCCCGGGGAACGTCAGGATGTTAAACCGCGCGCCAGCGATGAGCGCGCAGTGCGGCCGGTCGATCGGCAGCACTCGGATAGTGACGTGCGGCAGTCGCGACGCCGCGTCCAATGACCGCAATTGCTCGGTCATCACCGCAGGCTCGCCAACCCTTCGGCGCAGCGCGGCCTCGCCCAGGATCACCTCGACCCGGGGAGCCTTGCGGCGGGCCAGCAGCTTCTGGCGCTGCATTCGGGCTGATACCCGTTGGTCGCGCTCGCTGTCACTCGGCTCCGGCACCACGATTCGGTGCGTCGCCTCCGCATACGCTCTCGTCTGAAGCAAGCCGACGACCAACTCGGCGTCGTACGCGCGGATGTGCTCAGCCGACGACTCCAGCGCGACGTACGTGTCGAACCAGCGCGGCACGCCGCCGTTGAAGCTGTGCCACCAGCCTGGCGTGTTCGCCTCTTTAGCCAGCGCGATCAGCGCGTCGGTCAGCTCGCCGTCCACCCCGTAGGCCGCGCACAGCGCCTTCAGGTCGGGCGAGCGCGGCACCGACAAGCCGGTCTCGAAGCGGTACATCGTGGGCGTCGAGAGGCCCAGCTCCGCCGCTGCCTGGTCGACGCTCAGCCCAGCCTCCTTGCGCACCTCCCGCAGATGGCGTCCAAGCTGCCGTGCCTGAACTGTCTTGCCAACCCCTTTTCTCACCTTGACTCCCCGTTCTCTATCGCTGCGAAGCCTGCGTAGTTCACACAGATTCTTCCGCACAGGTGGCCCATGTCACAAGCTGTGAGCGTGTCCCCGGTACCGGGTGACGAGTGGGGCGAGAGTCGCCCCGCGCGGCCGGCCCGGCAGGAGCGCGGGGCCCGAGCGACGAGCACAGCGTTCGGTGGCGTCTCACGGTCGGGCCGGCCTGCCACCGCACCTGCATCACACTAGGGAGGATCGTGGGCGGGTACGACCCGGCCGACTGGCTCATCGCCGCGGGGATCGCGTTGGGCGGCATGGGACTTGTCGCCATCTGCCTCTGGCGCGTGCTGGGGGCCCTGTGAGCATGCTCCAGCCAGAGATCATCGCGACCCTGCGAGCCAACGCCGAGGCGACGCTGCGACGTCACCAGCCCCGGCCGGACGGCCGATGCCGGTACTGCGCGATCACCTGGCAGCACGCCGACACCACGTACCCCTGCCCGCCGGCCCGGATCGCGCGCCGGTTCCTGATCCTCACCGAGCTCTGACGCGGCGGGACAGGTACACGCCGAGCAGGCAGATCCCGCCGCCGGCGAACGCGAGCGGCGCCGGCGTCTCCCCGAGCAGCACCCAGGCCAACAGGATCGCCACCGGCGGCACCAGGTACGTGCTCGCGGCGGTCTTGCCGGCGCTGGTGCGCGCCAGCGCGTACGCCCACGTGGTGAACGCCAGCGCGGTCGGCATCACCCCGAGGTACACCACCCAGCCGATCGTCGACGGCGAAGCCGCGGACAGATCGCGGATCAGGGCCGGGGTGAACGGCAGGCAGGCCACCGTGCCCACGACGCAGGCCAACCACGTCACGCGCAGCGCCGAGACGTCCTTGAGCAGGGGCTTCTGGCTGATCACGCCGATGGCGTACGCGACGGCCGCGACCACGCACAGCGCCACGCCCCACATGTCCGCGTCGCCGCCCGGCGCCGTCGAGAACCCGATCACGAGCACCCCGGCGAACGCCACCGCGCTGCCGGCCAGCACCCTGCGGGGGAATCCTTCGCCGAGCATCAGGCCGGCGAGCACGGCGATCAGGATCGGGCCGATGTTGACCAGCATCGCGGCGGTGCCGGCGTCGACGCGCTGCTCGGCCTCGTTCAGCGCGACGTTGTAGACGCCGAACCAGGTCACGCCGCAGATCAGCAGCCAGACCCACCCCACGCCGGTCGGCCAGCCGCTGCCGACCATTCCGGCCGGCGAGCCGTTGGCGCCAGGCCGGGCTTCGCGGCGTACCAGCACGAAAGCGCCCAGGACCAGGCTCGCCACCAGCAGGCGGCCCAGGGACAGCGCCCCCGCCGAGACCTCGTGCCCCAGATGCCGGATCGCGACGAACGCCGACGCCCACAGCACCACCGTGACCAGAATCGCCGCCAGCGGCAGCCACGCGGCGCGCCGCTCCCCCGCTCGCACTGCTGCTGCCGCCACTTCGTCCGTCGCCGCTTCGCCCGTCGCCACGACAGCGACCGTACGCGCAGGAAGCGTCGACGCCGAACGATTTGCCGGCCCAGAGTCTGTAGCCCTGCGCACACTGCGGAAGGCCGGCGCACACTGGGGAATGGGCACGGCTTCGGGCGCGTTGCAGGCAGGTAATTGAATGTTCAACTGAAGGACTCGGGCATGACGTACCCCTTGGACGACTTCCTGGCCGCCGCGCTGCCGGCCAGCCGCGAGCAGCGGGCGTGGACCCCGGCGGACGGGCCGATGCCGGCGCTGTACCTCGGCCACGGCGCGCCACCGCTGCTGGACGACTCCCTGTGGATGGAGCAGCTCCTCACCTGGTCGCAGTCTCTGCCCAAGCCCAAGAGCATCCTCATCGTCAGCGCCCACTGGGAGCACGCGCCGCTGTCGATCTCCGCCACGTCGGCGAACACTCCCCTGGTGTACGACTTCGGCGGCTTCGAGCGGCGCTTCTACGAGCTGACGTACCCGACCCCGGACGCCGGCGCCCTCGGCCACCAGGTGACAGCGCTGATGCCGGACACCGACGACGTCCACGAGCACCGCACCCGCGGCCTCGACCACGGCGCCTGGGTGCCGTTGATGGTGATGTACCCGCACGGCGACGTGCCGGTGCTGCAGCTCAGCCTGCCGACCCAGGACCCGCACCGGCTCATCGACCTCGGCCGCCGACTGCGACCGCTGCGTGAGGAAGGGGTGCTCGTGATCGGCTCCGGCTTCCTCACCCACGGTCTGCCGTTCCTGACCCGCGAGCACATGCTCGGCCTGACGCCGACCCCGCCGGGCTGGTCGGTCGAGTTCGACCTGTGGGCGGGCGAGGCGTTGGACCGGGGCGACGTGGAAGCCCTGGCGAACTACGGTCAGGCGCCGGGGATGCCGTACGCGCACCCGACCGTCGAGCACTACACGCCGCTGTTCGTCACCCTCGGCTCCGCCGACGACCCGGAGACGCCGCCCGCCACCACGATTGAAGGCTTCGCGATGGGCCTGTCGAAGCGCTCCATCCAGGTGGCCTGACAGACCCGGCGCACCTGGGACACCGCACGTGTCAGACGCTCACCTTCTCCGAGACGCCGACCTGCTGGGGGACCACGCGGGGCCGGGTCGCGCCGGTGCGGGCGTGGGTCGCGTACAGCGTGAGCCCCACAAAGGCCAGGCCGCCGACCAGATTGCCAACCACGGTCGGGATCTCATTCCAGACGAAGTAATCCCCGATCGAGAACTCGCCGCCCAGCATGAGACCGGACGGGAACAGGAACATGTTCACGATCGAGTGCTCGAAGCCCATGTAGAAGAAGACCAGGATCGGCATCCACATGGCGATCACCTTGCCCGAAACCGACGTCGACATCATGGCGGCAACCACGCCGGTGGAGACCATCCAGTTGCAGAGGACGGCGCGGATGAAGAGGGTGAGCATTCCGGCGGCGCCATGCTCGGCATAGCCGACCGTCCGGCTCTCACCGATCTCCCCGAGCTTCTGACCAACCTCGTTCGGCTCCACCGAGAAACCAAAAGTGACGATCACCGCCATCATGAGCGCGACAGTGAGCGCGCCCGCGAAGTTGCCGACGAACACCAGTCCCCAGTTCCGCAGCACCGAGCGCACCCTGACGCCCGGCCGCTTGTCGATCAGTGCCAGCGGAACCAGCGTGAAGACACCGGTCAGCAGGTCGAAACCCAGCAGGTACAGCATGCAGAACCCGACCGGGAACAGGAGCGCCCCGACGATGGGCTGGCCCGTCTGCACGGTGACCGTGACCGCGAACGCCGCGGACAGCGCGAGGATGGCGCCGGCCATGTACGCGCGGATCACGGTGTCACGGGTGGCCATGAAGACCTTGGCCTCGCCAGCGTCGATCATCTTCGTGACGAACTCGTTTGGATCCAGATAGGACATCAGGCCACCCTTTCGCATGGGCAACCTGGAGAGTAGCCAGTCACATGGCGAGCGTGGTGTCAGCGCTCCGGTGTCAGCGCTCTGGTGTCACCGCGTACTCGCTGGGACGGAAGGAGCGGGTCCGCAGCCGGAACTGCCACGTGAACCGCGGCCAGATGGTGCTGTTGCGGCCATTGCCGTCGAGATACCAGCTCGCGCAGCCGCCGGAGTTCCACACCGTGCCCAGCAGCTTGCGCTGCAACTCGTCGTTGTACGCGCGCTCCACCGACGGCCGCACCTCGACGGCGCGCCACCCGTGACGCCAGGCCTCGCGCAGGCACCGCATCACGTAGTTGATCTGGCCTTCGATCATGTACACCACCGACGTGTGCCCGAGGCCGGTGTTCGGGCCGAGCAGCGTGAAGGCGTTGGGGAAGTTGGCCGACGTGGTGCCCAGGTAGGCCCGCGGGCTGCCCGCGAACGCCTCGGCGAGCGTGCGCCCGTCCCGGCCCTGGATGTGCTCGGCGTACGGCGGGTCGGTGACGTGGAAGCCGGTGCCGAGGATGATGGCGTCGACCTCGTGCTCGCTGCCGTCGGCGCCGACCACCGAGCGCGGCTTCACCGCGGTGATCGCCGCGGGGACCACGTCGACGTTCGGCCTGGTCAGGGCCAGGTAGTAGTCGTTGGACAGCAGGATCCGCTTGCACCCGAGCCGGAAGTTCGGCGTCAGCTTCGCCCGCAGCTTCGGGTCGCGGACCTGCCTGTTCAGATGCGCCCGGCTGAGCACTTCGAGCGGCTTGAGCAGCCCCGGTCGGTACGCCAACCCGAACACCATCAGCTCCCGGCCGAGGTAGATGCCCAGGCGACTGAGCCGCTGCGCTCCGGGAATGGTGCGGTAGAGCCACTTCTCGGCGCGGGTGATGCCGCGGTTGGTGTGGGGCAGCACCCAGGATGGGGTGCGCTGGAACAGCACGAGCCGCTCCACGTCCGGCTGGATCTCCGGGATGAACTGGACCGCCGACGCGCCGGTGCCGACCACCGCGACGCGTTTGCCTCGCAGATCGTAGTCGTGGTTCCAGCTGGCCGAATGGAACACCTCGCCCTGGAAGTCATCCAGGCCCGGCAGGTCCGGGATCCTCGGATCGGCGAGGGCACCGGCGCCGAGCGCCACGAACTGGGCGGTCAGCTCACCGCCGGAGCTCTTCAGCCGCCACATCTGGGCGTCGTCGTCCCACTGGCTGGCCTGCACGTCGTGGCCGTACCGGATGTGCCGCTCGAGACCGTGCTCGGCGGAGACCCGGCGCAGGTACTCCCAGATCTCCGGCTGCGGCGAGTACGTCTCGCTCCAGTCGGGGTTCATCGCGAACGAGAACGAGTACAGGTGCGAGGGCACGTCGCAGCGGCATCCCGGGTAGCTGTTGTCCCGCCAGGTGCCGCCGAGGTCCTCGGCGCGCTCCAGGATCACGAAGTCGTGCATGCCGGCCTGCTTGAGCCGGATCGCCAGACCGAGCCCGGAGAAGCCGCTGCCGACGATCGCGATCCGCGTGTCCGGCTTCGTGTGAGTCATCGGGTTGGTCCCTTCGGCCGTCACCTGCGATTGTCGACCCGACTCGCGCTTGGCGCCGTGGGACCGGGATCCCAGCGGAGGGCTCCGATGTCGCGTGGAGCCCTCCGCTGGCCCGCCCCCCGGGATCCACCGGGCGCGCCCGAGGCGCCACCCGTGAGCCCACATTGAATCCTACGTCGACGTAGGATTCAATGGTTCGGCCGCAATTCCTACGTACGAGTAGGATCCGGATCACAGATGTGGGGAGGCGCCGTGGCCAGAAACGCGGTCATCGCGAAGCGGCAGTACGCGCCGCGCCTGCCCCCTGAGCAGCGCTGCGAGCAACTGCTCGACGCCGCGCTCACACTGGTCGCCGAGCACGGCTACAGCGCGCTCACCATGCAGGGAGTGGCCGGACGCGCCGGAGTCGCCAAGCCGGTGCTGTACGAGATGTTCGGAAACCGCGCCGAGCTCCTGCACGCCCTGATCGAACGGGAGGAGCAGCGCGCCCTGCGGCAGGTCGTCGACGCCCTGCCCGACGAGGTCGGAGGCCGCTCACCGGAGATGGTCTTCGCCGAAGCGGTGCGCGCCTTCCTGGAGGCGGTCGCGGCGCGGCCGGAATCGTGGCGGGTGCTGCTGCTGCCGGTCGAAGGCGCGCCCGCCGAGGTGCAGGAGCGCTTCGACCGGGCGCGCGCCGGCGTGCTCGCGCGGGTCGAGGAGTTCGCCGAGTGGGGCATGAGCCAGCGCCCCGGAGGCGAGCTCGACACCGAGCTGCTCGGGCACACCATCGTGTCGATGGCCGAGATGGCCGCGCGGCTGGTGCTCACCGGCCCGGCGCGCTACCCGATCGACCGGATGGCCGGCTTCCTGACCGAGATCGCACGCGCGGTCCAGCGCACATGATCCTGGTCAGCGGCTCGCTAACGGGACGCTCACACGTCGTCCCGGCGAGCCGCCGATCGCTGGCGGCATAGCATCGACGTCGAGCGCCCCAGGAAAGGAGCCCCATGGCTGCGAGCGTGCGGAACAACCCCGACAAGCACCGGTACGAGATCGAGGTGGACGGTGAGCTGGCCGGATTCGCGGCGTACCGACTGCGGCCGGGGCAGGTCGTCTTCACCCACACCGAGATCACGCCGGGCCATGAGGGGCAAGGGCTCGGCGGCCAGCTGGCCGGCGGCGCGCTCGACGGCGTGAGGGCCAACGGACTCAAGGCCGTGCCGGTCTGCCCGTTCATCACCCGCTACCTCGCCAAACACCCGGAGTACGCCGACCTGCGTGCCGAGGAGGACGACGCCGCCGAGCCTCACGACGCGACCGGCAGCGACGCCTCCTCGCCCAGCACGCAACGACGCGCCGCCTCCACGAAGCCGTCCGCGTAGGCGCCGTCGGGGAATTCGCCGAGGTAGTGCGTCTTCATCGACGCCCGCTGCCCCGCGAACGGATCGCTGTGCAGCAGGTCGCCCAGCGCCTGATCGAGGTTGCTCGCGCTGCTGTCGATCACGTACGCCACCCGGGACAGCGGGAACGTCTCGGTGAACCGCTCCCCCTCGTCCATCATGTCGATGATCGCGAACGGCTTCTCCGAGTAGAGCCAGTCGCTGGCGACCGCGGTGACGTCGCTGACCATCGCGTCGGCGGCGTTCATGCACTCGACCAGGGTCATGTCCGCGGAGGTGGTTCTGCCGTACAGGTGCCGCCGGCCGGTGCGCGCGGCGTCCTCAGCGAGCACCTGCTCCACCAAGGCCAACTGCCGGGCGGCGGCCTGGTTATTCGTCGTGTACGGGTGCGGCCGGCAGATCACGGTGGCGCCGTGCGCCAAAAGACCCCGCACGATCGTGGCCCCGATCGGCAGCGAGCAGTGGTTCATGGCGTTGAACCAGCCGGCCCAGGTCGGGGCGTACAGCACGGTCGGCGGGTCAATGTCCTTGATCGGCTTGCGGTCGATCCTGACCTCGGACACCTGCGGCCGGCCCGTGATCTCGAACTTCTCGTCGGGGATCAGCACGTCGTTGTCGAGGTACCGGTCGATCCCCGCCTGACCCGCCACGAAGATCTTGTCGAACATCGCGGTGGCCGGGTTGTAACTGGAGGCCTTGTCGGAGTCGCCGTGCAGCAACTGGATGTGGGTGATGTCCGCGAACCGGATCATCTGCACGTTCTTCATGCCGTTGTTGACGTAGAAGCATGCCTTCAGGCTCGGCGGGATCACCTGCTCCAAGTGCCCGAAGGTCGGAGCGAGCACGATCGGCGCGGAGGTCAGCCTCGCCATCTCGGGCATGCACCGCGCCTCTCGCAGGATCACCAGGTACGGCATTCCCAGGCGCTCCAGGTACGGCAGCCACATGCCGACGTGGTACTCGGTGCCGGTAGGGGCGCTGAAGTGGATCGCGAAGACCGGCTCGGCGTCGACCAGCGCCTGCCACACCGCGGCGTCGCGCCGGTGGTCGTGCGCCACGGCCCGCCGGCGCCATGCGGCGAACACCGTCGCCGCTCCCAGGCCCACCGCCAGGCCGATCCCGGCCAGCACCGGCCAGGCCGGCAGAGCCAGCGCGGCCGTGGCGTGGAACAGCGCCACCAGCGCGGTGTGCGCCAGGTACGGCCACCGCGGAGCCTGCATCCGCTCCAGGCCGGCCCGCCGGACCGCCAGGTTCTCCGTGCGCAGCCGGCCGGTCTCCAGCGCTTTCACCAGGACCGGCTCCGCGCTGACCAGACCGACGAGCAGGAGGCCGGCCAGCGCGAGCGGCACGCTCAGCCCGTCGCCGCGCGCCGCGCCGACGAACACGACCACGACCAGCAGGCAACGGGCGAGCCGCTGCTGGCCGAGCCCGTCGAGCCGACGCGTCCACAGCAGGTACCCCAGCGCGGCCACGCCGGCCAGATAACCGGGCCACTGGGGTGTGAGCAGCGTGATTCCGGCCAGAGCCGGCAACGGCAGAGCGTACGGAATCAGCGCGTTCAGCAATCTGCGCAGGGTGTCTCGATGCATCGGCGTGGCGTCCTCTTCGGGCACTCGTGTCCCGGCCCCCCGTGTGGGACCGCGTACCTAAATGACGCCGTACTCGCGAAGAAGGTTGCACCGAGGTGATCAGCGGGCGTCGCCGAAGCCAACCGCAGCCGGCCCGTCGCCGTGGATCTGAAGGTCAGCCGGTGCTGGACTTCGCCACCGTGGCGCCGGGTTGGTCCGGCGCGGGCGGCGGAGGGGGAACCTCGTCGCGGCCGTTGGCGCAGCGCCGCACCTCGTCCACGAACGCCTCCACGTAGCGGTCGCTGGGGAAGTCGCCGAGGTAGTAGGTCTTCATCTGCCGGCGGGTCTCGACCAGCGGGTCCTCGTCGAGCAACTTGTCGAGCATGACGTCAAGGTTCGCCGCCTTCCGGTCGATCACGTACGCGGCCCGAGACAGCGGGAACGTCTCGGCGAACTCCTCGCCCTCTGCCAGCATGTCGGTGGTGGCGAACGGCTTCTCCGAGTACAGCCAGTCGGAGGCCACAGCGCTGACGTCGGTGACCATCGCGTCCGCGGCGTTGATGCAGTCCAGCAGCGACATGTCGACGCTCGACGCCTTGCCCCACTTGTGGGCACGGCCGGTGCGCTCCGCGTCCGCGGACAGCAGATGCTCCAGACGCGCCAGCTGCTTCGCCGAGACGGGCTTGCGGTTGGTGTACGGGTGCGCCCGCAGAATCACCGTCGCGCCGCGCGCCAGCAGGCGCTTGACGATCTTCTCGCCGATGCCGAGCGAGCAGTAATTGACGTCCGATGAGTTACCGGTCCAGGTCGGCGCGTACAGCACCGTCGGTTTCTCCACCCCGCTCACCGGACGGTCGACCACCGCCACATCCGCCACCTGGGGACGGCCCACGATCCGGAACTGGGAGGCGTCGAGGTGCACCCCGTGCTTGTGGTACCGGTCGACGCCGGCCTGGCCCGCCACGTACACACGGTCAAACATCGCGGTGATCGGGTTGTAGCTGGCCGCCTTGTCGGAGTCGCCGTGCAGCAGTTGCACGTGGGTGAGGTGGGCGAACCGCACGCAGTGGGTGTTCTTCATGCCGTTGTTGACGTAGTACGCGGCCTGCATGCTCGGCACCAGCATGTGCTCGACGTTGGCGATGCTCGGCGCCACGATCACCGGCCGGGCAGTGGCGGCGGCGATCGTCCGCAGCGCGTATGACTCGCGCAGCACGATGACGTACGGCTCACCGACCCGCTCCAGGTACGGCAGCCACATCAGGAGCTGGTACTCCGAGCCGGGAGGCGCGGCGAAGTGCACGATGAACTTCGGCGCGATCGCCGCCACCTGGGCGTGCACCTCCGCGTCGAGCTGGTGCGCCTCCCTGCGCCGCTCCCGCCACGCCGCGATCACCGCGACGAAGAACATCAGGGTCACGCCCATGGCCACGACAGCCAACGGCCACACCATCCAGCCGAACGCGGCGCAGACCAGGAACGCCAGGGTCAGGCCGGAGGTCACCAGGTACGCCCAGCGGCAGTCCAAGATCCACTCCAAGCCGCGCCGGCTGACTCCGAGATTGGCGGTCTCCAACCGGCCCGTCATCAGCGCCTTGGTCAGCATCTGCTCGTGCGCGATCAGGCCCACCAGCAGCACGCCGGTGATCGCCAACGGCAACCCCAGGCCCTCGTCCCCGTCGCCGGGGCGAGCCACTTCCAGCAGCACGGCGCCGATGACCACGGCGCGTCCCATCCGGTGCTGGCCGAGGCCGTTGAGCCGAAACCGCTCCCAGCTGTAGACCACCGTGGCCAGGCAGAGCAGATACCCCAGCCATGGCAGTCGGGTGAGCGCGAAGGCTGCCAGCGCCGCCGTCGGCAGCCCGTTGAGCAACACCTTGTCGTACAGCTTGTCGAAGATGTTCTGATCCATCAGCGCGCGAGGTCCCCTATATCGTGATTTGTGACCCTGACTCCCCGATTCTGCTACATCCCGGATGCTCGGCTACATCCGCACCACGAGGTTGCGGCTGTCGACGAACCGTCCGAGGTCGGAGGCGAGCATCTCGATCACGCCAGCCACATGCTCGGGCTGCATGATCGTGCTCGGGTCCTCGTCGGGGGCGAGCGTCTTGCGCAGGTCGGTGGCGCAACGTCCCGGGGAGATGCACACCACCCGGGTGCCGTAGATGGCGAGCTCGTCCTTCATCACCTCACTCATGGTGATCAGGGCCGCCTTGGAGGCCGAGTACGTCAGCCAGCCGGGCCGCCCGTTCATGCCCGCGGTGGAGGCGACGTTGACGATCAGCTCGAAGGTGTTCCCGCTGTGCAACAGCTCCTGCACAATCGTGAACGGCGCATACAGGTTCACTCCGATTGTCCGCTCGAAGTCGCTGAACTGCACCTGCTGGATCGCGCAGGGCGACGTGTAGCCGGCGTTGTTGAGCAGAATGTCCACCTTGCCGTGCTCGCTCATCACGTCCTTCATCAGACCGACGATGCGCGCCCGGTCGGCCAGGTCGATGAAGTGCGGATGGACCCGCTTGCCGTGCGGGTTGTCAGCGGAGAGCTTGTCCAGGAAGTCGGAGAACGACTGCGACTCGCGTGCCAGCAGGATGAAGTCGGTGACGTCGTTGTCGGTGTGGAAGAAACGCTCGACAGCGGCGGCGCCGATCCCTTTGGACGCTCCGGTGACCATCAGAGACTTACTCATCGTCGTCCTCTCCTCCTAGAAGGAACCCCGCGAGGCGTACGTCAGTAGGGGTGGTGACCTTGAAGTTGCGGTCCTCGCCGTCGAGGAAGTAGACCTCGGAGCCGGCGACCGCCACGAGCGTCGCGTCCTCGGTGAACTCCACGCCCTCGCGCTCGGCGTACTCGTGGGCGGCGATCAGATCCGCTTTGCGGAACTTCTGCGGCAGTTGCACGTTGCGCAGCTTCCCCCGGTCGAGCCATCCGGTGACCTTGGCGCTCTCCGGCTCCACCGGCGCCACCGTGAACGGGATCGGAAGCATGAAGCTGACGTTGTCGTGCGGGTCGGCGACGATCCGGCGGAAGTCGTCGGCCCCCACCAGCGGGCGGGCCGTCTCGTGCACGATCACGCGCTCGTTCTTGCACCGGGGAAGCATCAGGCTCACCGACTCGTGCCGGGACGCGCCGGCCACCACGTACGTGACCGGAGTCTTGACGGCGTAGTCGATGACGAGCTTCTCGGTGTCCTCACGCCACCCTTCCGGGTAGTTGAGCACGATCTCGTCGATCTCGTCGACAGCGTCAGCGGCGACCAACGAGTACACGATGATCGGCAGCCCGTTGACGTGGATGAACTGCTTGGGCTGGCCTGCCGCCACCCGGCTGCCGATGCCGCCGTTCAGAAGGACCAAGCTATACATCTGCGAATACCCCTTGAGGAGAGTCGGTGACCTTGCGGCCGGGTGACGGCGACGCTGTCACGTCAGACAACCCGTCGCGCTTGGCAGCATGGACCTCAGTGCTCTCCCACGGTCGTAGTAGGACGACGACGCGCCTGCGATCTCGGTGTCACAGGCCCCCAAGTAAACGGCGGATGTCGCCAAAATGAGCGTACGTCGTCGGGATCGTACCGGATGCTACCCCGAAGCCGCCGCGCCGCGAGACCGCGGCCACGTCCGGCGGGAAGCCGTCGCGCCGCGCCAGGCGCCATCCATCTCCATGATGCACGCCGATCTGGGACGCGCCTGGGAGGCAACCTGGGCTCTACCTGGGAAACGCTCCTTCGTCACCCCGTAGAGCCACTGCCTGGTCACGCCCCGAGTGAACGGCTCGCTGGCACTTAGTGGGGACACAAACGGTCGAAACCACCTACTACCGTGGCGGAGGTCGACGGGACGTGGATGACCCACGATGACAACCATCACGAGAGAGGGGCAAGGATGTCGGAGTTCTACGACGACGCATACGACGTGGACGGGGACGGCGCCAAAGACGACATCGCCGTGACAGAGAACGAAGACGGCAGCGTCGACATCCTGGTGGACACGGACCAGGACGGCACCGCCGACATCGCGGTGCACGACGCGGACGGCGACTACCGGTTCGACGGCAATGACACGGTCACCATGGACGCGGACGGCGACGGCGACTACGAGACCTACGACGCCCAGGGCCAGCTGGTGGCCGACGGATCCGGCGGCGGGTCCGAAGGCGGGTCCGAGACCGGCTCCGAAGGCGGCTCTGAGGCCGGCGCCGACGGCGGGTCCGAGACCGGCTCCCCGACCGGCGGCTCCGCCGCGGGTCAGCCGGACGGCGCGGACGATGGCCGGATTCAGGCGCAGGGCAGCGGCGAGCCCGCGTACGACGGCGGGGCGAGCGGCGGCTCTCCGTACTGACAGGCGCCGCGCAGACGGGTCGGTTCCCCCGCGTGGGGAACCGGCCCGTCGCGCGTGGGTCCGGCTACGGCAGTGGGATGCGGCGGCTGGTGTCCTTCTCACTCGACGCGCCGGGCGACCACTCGGAGACCAGCGGCCCGGTGTCGTCCAGCGGCAGCACGCCCTGTTCCAACCAGGCGTAGTCGCCGTCGACCAGGCGCCGCGCAACCCGGCCGTCGGCGACGTCGGTGTTGCGCCACAGACCACGCAGCAGCGCCTTGACCCGCAGCCGCGACTGGGCGCAGAACAGGTTCGCCAACTCCACCGCCTCGGCGCCCTCCGGCCCGTCCCGCAGCATCTTGGCCCGCACGCAGCACGCGCTCATCGCGAACAGCTCGGCGCCGATGTCCACGATCCGGCTGAGGAACGCCTGCTTCTGCTCCATCCGGCCCTGCCAGCGCGACATCCCGTAGAAGGTGGAACGTGCCACCCTGCGACTGGTGCGCTCGACGAACCTCACGTGCCCGGCCAGCTTTCCGAAGTCGGCGTACGACCCCGGAACCTGACCCTTGCCGACCGCCAGGGTCGGCAGCCATCCGGCGTAGAACAGCCCCGCCTTCCCGGCCGCCTTCGCCTTGGCGCCGAACGCGGTGTCCGGGTCGATGATGTCGCCGGCGACGGCCAGGTGCTGGTCGACCGCCTCCCGCGCGATGAACAGGTGCATGATCTCCGTCGCGCCCTCGAAGATCCGGTTGATCCGAAGGTCGCGCAGCAACTGCTCGGCGGGGATCCCGCGCTCGCCCCGAGCGACGAGCGACGCGGCTGTCTCGTACCCCCGACCACCGCGGATCTGCACCAGCTGGTCGGCGATGTTCCAGGCGACCTCGGAGGCGAACAGCTTGGCGATCGCGGCTTCGATCCGGATGTCGTTGCGCTCGTCGTCGGCGAGCATCGTGCACAGGTCCAGCACCGCCTCCATGGCGAACGTGCTGGCCGTCATGTACGCCAACTTCACAGCGATCGCCTCGTGGCGAGCGACCGGCCTGCCCCACTGCACCCGGCTGGCGGCCCAGTCCCGCGCCGCCGCCACACTATGCTTGCCCGCGGCCGCGCACATCGCCGGCAGCGACAGCCGGCCAGTGTTCAGCGTCGTGAGCGCGATCTTCAGGCCTTTGCCCTCGCCGCCGATCACGTTCTCGGCCGGCACCCGCACGTCGTGGAACCGGGTGACGCTGTTCTCCAGGCCGCGCAGGCCCATGAACGCGTTGCGCCGCTCCACGGTGACTCCGGGCGAGTCGGCCTCCACCACGAACGCCGTGATGCCGCCCTTGCGGCCATCGCCGCGAGGCGTCATCGCCATGACCACGAGCTGGTCGGCGACCACGCCGTTGGTGGCCCAGAGCTTCACCCCGTTGAGCAGGTACGCCTTCCCGTCCTCCGTCGGCGTGGCGGTCGAGCCGAGCCGGGCGGGGTCGGAGCCGACGTCCGGCTCGGTGAGCAGGAACGCGCTGATCTCGCCCTTGGCCAGCCGGGGCAGGAACTTCTGCTTCTGCTCTTCGGTGCCGAACAGCTTCAACGGCTGCGGCACGCCGATCGACTGGTGGGCCGAGATCATCGCGCCGAGGGCGGGGTTCGCCGAGCCGATGATCTGCAGCGACTTGGTGTAGTAGTAGTTGGTCAGGCCGACGCCGCCGTACTTGGTGTCGATCTTCATGCCGAAGGCGCCGAGCTCGCGCAACCCCTGGATCACCTCGTCGGGGATCTGGGCGTCCCGCTCGATTGTCGAGTTGTCGATCGTGGCGCAGTACTCGCGCAACCGCTCCAGGTACGCCTCGCCGCGCTCGCGGTCCTCGGGCGAGGGCTGTGGATGCGGGTCGATCAGATCGAGCCGGAACCGGCCGAGGAACAACTCCTTGCCGAAGCTGGGCTTGCGCCATTCCTTCTCGCGCGCCTCCTCAGCGATCTTGCGGGCCTCGCGCTCGCCGATCTGCGCCCCGGGCCGCGCCGCCGGAGCCGGGGTGCTCGCCGGAGCCTCGTCCTGCTGCTGAGCCGGGGCTTCGCCGGTCGGTGGCTGGGCCGTCGAACTCTCAGTCGTCGTCATCGCCATCCCCTTGTGATCTGCTTCTCTGGCCGAGGTTACCCGCCAGAGTTACTGACTGGTAGGCCAGAGCGCGCAGGAGCCCGCGGCCGCTCTGGCCACGGGCTCCTGGTGGTGTCGGGTCGGGCTTACCGGCCCGCGTACGGGTTGGTGTCGGCGTCGCCGTACTGGACGGTGTCCATGGTGCCGTCGCCGTTGCTGTCCGTGACGGTCCGGTCGGTATTGCCGTCCTCGTCCGGGTCCTGCGCCGTGTAGTCGGCCTTGCCGTCGTAGTCACGGTCGGCCACCACCGTGTCGGCCTTGCCGTCGTAGTCCTCGTCCGAGACCACGTGGTCGACGGCGCCGTCGTCGTTGCGATCGGAGCCGGCGATGTCGACGTTGCCGTCGGCGTTGCGGTCGGAGGTGAACATGTCAGCGTCGCCGTCCTGGTCGGTGTCGTAGACGCTGGTCTCCAGCTTGCCGTCGTTGTTGGCGTCGTAGTCCACCCGCTCGTGGACGTCGTTGCCGTCCCCGTCGAACGCCACCGCGTCCGCGCTGCCGTCGTGGTCGGTGTCCACGGCGGTCGCCGAGCTGCCGTCGGTGTACTCGACGTCCATCGTGTCGTCCTGCACACCGTCGCTGTTGATGTCGATGCCGTCGCTCATTTCCGTCCTACCCCCAGGGTCATCTGTCGATCCGTGCTGGTCATGTTGCCCTTTTTGGGCTGATCCGGCAGCCCCCCGTTGACCCGGGCGGTTGTGCGCTGCCGGGCGTAACCATGACATCCGACTGCCCTCATGTCACCGACACCCTGCTCTCGTGGCACGCACAGGGGAGAGAAGACAGAGAGCCGGGAGGGATGAATACCCACTTTCGCACGCGTAACGGACGATAGTGCCACGATACGATCACTCAGCGTCGCCGGAAATCAATGCGTTTCCCCTTCGGATCGAAGAAATGCAGCTGGTCCAGCGCCACCCCGACCGCCAGCGCCTGACCCATGACGAGACTCGGGTACGCCGGCAACCGCACCGCAAGGTCCGCCCTCGGCTCGTGATGGCGCCCCGGCTCCGCCGCATCGTCGATGACCGCCTCGGCGCCGATGTCGACGTACGCCACCGACTCGTGCCCCAGGTGCTCCAGGAACCGCACCCGACCCCGCAGCTGCGCGCCGTCAGGCTCGGAGTTCAGCGGCCACAACGCCTCAGCCCGCACACCCACCACGATCCGGTCCCCGTGATAGTGCGCCAGCAACCTGGCCCTCGGATCCAGCCACGGCACCGCCAACGCCTGCTCGCCGAGGTGCAGCTCCACGTGGCTCTCCAGCATCACGTGGACGTATGCCCGCACCAGATTCATCCTCGGCGCGCCGAGGAACGCCGCCACGTACATGGTCGCCGGCTGGCTGTAGACCTGGTCCGGCGTGCCGACGTCCTGCAGCACGCCCTTGCGCAGGATCGCCACCCGGTCGGCCATCGTGAGCGCCTCGACCTGGTCGTGGGTGACGTAGATCGTGGTGACGCCCATCTTGCGCACCATCGAGGAGATCTCCGCCCGCAGCTCCGACCGCAGTCCACTGTCCAGGTTGGACAACGGCTCGTCCATCAGGAACAGCGACGGCTCCCGCACGATCGCCCGGCCCATCGCCACCCGCTGCCGCTGCCCGCCGGAGAGCTTGCGCGGCGGGCGGTCCAACAGCTCCGCGATTCCCAACTGGTGCGCGATGGCGCCGACCCGGTCCTCGATCTCCTCGCCCGGCAGGCCCCGCACCTTCAAGGGGAAGCTGACGTTCCCCCGCACCGTCATGTGCGGATACAAGGCGTAATCCTGGAACACCATCGAGATCTGGCGCTCGCTCGGCGGCAGGTCGTTGGCGTACTCCCCGTACAGCCACACCTCGCCGGAGGTCACCGGCTCCAGACCGGCGATCATGCGCAGCAAGGTCGACTTGCCGCAGCCGGACGGCCCCAGCAGCACCATCACCTCGCCGTCGGCGATGTCCAGCGTCACGTCGTCGACAGCCACGGCGCCGTCGCGGAACACCTTGCTCACGCCGACAAGCCCCACCGCCGACATGCCAACCTCCTAGCCACAAGCTCGCCGCCGCGAACGAACCTCCCAGTTGTCCGAGACCCTGGGAGGCTCACGACGGGAGGTCCGCCAGGAGCCCTCAGCCCCAAGGAAAAGCCCTGCGACACGTGCTTTGGGACGGTAGCGGAGAACACAGCGTCGAGGGAGCCTCCGAACAGACCGGTTTCTCCCCGAAGGGCGCTCAGCTTTCCCGCTGACGCGGTCTTTGTCCGATTCCTCCGCCAGCGGCCTGCCGCGCCGGCGCCCGGAGGACGCATAATCGACAGCACACCATGGAAGGGAGCGTCAGGCGTGGGCTCGCCGCATCCGGGACCGCCCAGACAGACAGACCGGCTGCCGTCCGACGCCGC
>WHSM01000302.1 GCA_009380105.1 Micromonosporaceae bacterium | reverse complement strand
GTCAGCGCGAGACCTGATGTCAGCGCCGAGGGCCCAGATGCCAATGGCGAGACCGTTCCCAGCCCCGCCGACTTCGCCGCCGCCCACGGCCATCGTGGGCACGGAGGCCGGGCCCGGGAGCCGCGAGGCGACGCGGCAGCGGATGTCGCCACCGGCCAGATCGCCGACGCGGTCGACGAGGGCAGGCAGGGCGCCGCGGAGTCCAGGGCAGGCCACGCCGGCGCCGACCGGGAAGCTGAGCGAGGGCTGCGTGGCCTCGTGGGCTCCGGCTCGTCGCAGGTCGACGTGTGGGCTGCCGCCCGCGCCAGGGACGCCGCCCGCCCCACCGAGGAGGAACTGGCCCGGGCCGCGGCGGAGCTGACGATCGTGCGGCGCAATTGGGTGCCTCGCGAGCCGTTCCGGCCCGGTGGCCGCTCCGGACGTGGTCACCCCGGCTGAGGCAGCTCGGTCGGGCCGCGCCGCGCAGCTACCAGCCAGACAGCCCTCAAAACCAGGCGGTCTCCAGCCTAAGCTGCGTCAGGCCGGCATGGCCGGGAGCTCATGGCTGCGCTCGTACTCGGCGATCTGCCCGATCCGCCGGGAATGGCGCTCACCGCCCGAGAAGGGCGTGTCCAGGAATGCCGTGGCGATCGCCAGCGCCTCCTCGGGGGTGTGCATGCGAGCGCCGAGCCCGATCAGATTCGCGTCGTTGTGCTCCCGCGCGAGCCGCGCGGTCTGCTCGCTCCACGCGAGGGCGGCCCGGGCGCCGGGGACCTTGTTGGCCGCGATCTGCTCGCCGTTGCCAGAGCCGCCGATCACGACCCCGAGGCTGCCCGCGTCGTCGACTACCCGCGCCGCTGTGACCAGGCAGAACGCCGGGTAGTCGTCGTCCGGGTCGTACGTTTCGGGGCCGACGTCCACGACCTTGTGGCCGAGGTGGGCGAGCTGCACGGCGAGGTGACCCTTCAGCTCGAAACCAGCGTGATCACTTCCCAGGTAAACGCGCATGGCAGGCAGTCTGACAGCCACTCAGGCCAGCGCGCCCGTCAGGGCCTCGCGCAGCGCGGCGCGGGTCTGCGGGTGCAGGTTCACCGGAGGTCGACGAGCACCAGGCCCGCGCGGGCCTTGGGGGTGAACCAGGTGCTCTTGCGCGGCAGCCTCTGCCGATCCAGGTTCACCGCCACGAAGTCGTCGACAATGACCGGGGCGATCAGCACCGCGAGCGCGGCCCGGCCGGCGTCCACCTCGTCGCAGAGCCACTCGGCCGGATAGTCGCCGCCGACGTACGTGATCCGCTTGTCCCCCGGGTCGAGGCCGAGAGTCTTGCGGAACAACACGTGCTCAACCACCGCGTGGTCCAGCCGCTCCACGACGCTGGCGTGATCCGGCGCGGAGAGCCGCACCGCGTGGCCGGCGCCGTCGGCGTACAGGTGGACCACGCCGCCGGTTGCGGGGACGTCCGGCCGTCCTGACAGCTCGTCGACCCTTCCGCCTTGGGCGCGCAGCAGGTCCAGCAGCTCCGCCAGCGGCAGGGTCAGCTCCGAGACCAGTCGGTGGTACGGGCGGATCACCACCGAGTCAGGCGTCGTGACCAGGGCCAGGAACCGGGACAGCCCGCCGGTCTGCGCGGCCAGCGAACGGTGGTTGCCGTCGGCGACGATCAGCTCGCCGCCACCCGCGAGCGCCAGCAGCTCGTCGGCCTGCTCGCCCGAGCCCACCGCCCAGACCGCGTGCGTGCGGCCCTGCTGGTCGGTGTCGGTCACGTCGGGGTCGCCGAGCCGCTCAGTCGCCGCGCGCAGGGCTTCCTGCAGCTCCGTGCTCTTCCCGGTCTGCAGCAGCAGCACCGGAGAGAGCAGGTGCCCGGTGGCCTCGGCGAGCGCGACCCGCTCCCTGACCTTGTCGATGAAGACGTCCTCGTTGCGGATCACCAGGCCCGGCTCGTCCGCTGACGTGGAGATCTGGTCCGTGTCGATCATGCAGAAGAGGCCGTACGCGACCCCGCCATCCCCCGTGATGCGGCACACGGCGACGGATTGCTCGGCGGCCCGGTACCGGCCGTCTGCCTGCAGCGCCTTGAGCCGATCGGCGGCGGCCGGCAGCGACTCGGCGAACGACCGGCCCGCCGCGACCGCCTCGGGAGCGCGATGCGGCATCTCGATCGCGAGCGCGCTCGCCGGGTTCTGCTCGATGATGGTCGTGATCTCGGCCTCGTCGGCGAACTCGTCGTAGTTCTGCGCGCCGGTGCCTCCGGCGGACACCCACACACGGCTGATCGGGTGCGCGATCGTCATCGGGATTCTCCAGGCAACTGACGTGACCAGGGCACTTGAGACGGTACCGGCGCGCGGCGAGCGGGCCGCGCGCGGCGTCGGCGGCGTGTCCCACGCCACGACGACGCCTGTGCGGTCGCGGGGAATCGTCGCGACAGTGCCCTACCTGTCCCCCTCCAGGCGTGACACGTGTCAGCGTTTTGACAGCACGGCGTGTCAGACTCGCCGGGTACCGCATGCGACACCCGGAGGAGATCAGTGGCTGGAATCCGCAACTTGGTCCGTGCCGAGGCGGCTGAGCGCGCCCGATTGCTCGATGTCGCCAGTTATGAGGTGACGCTCGACCTGACCGACGCCGGGACGCCCCAGACGCGGACCTTCCGGTCCCGCTCCGAGATCTCCTTCGCGTGCCGGGAGCCCGGCGCGGACACCTTCATCGAGATCGCCGCCGAGCGGGTCCACAGCGCGACTCTCAACGGCGAGCCGGTCGACACCTCCGGGTACGACCCCGGGGTGGGGCTGCGTCTGCGTGGCCTGGCCGACGAGAACACACTCGTGGTCGAGGCCGACTGCTTCTACTCCCGCAGCGGCCAGGGTCTGCACCGGGCGAGCGACCCCGTGGACGGCGCCACGTACCTGTACAGCCAGTTCGAGACCACTGACGCGCAGCGGGCGTACGCCTGCTTCGACCAGCCCGACCTGAAGGCTGAGTTCACGTTCCACGTGACGGGGCCGACGGGCTGGCACGTCGTGTCGAACATGCCGGTCGCGTCCGAGCGGGCCGGCGACGGCGTGACGACCACGCGCTTCGCCAAGACGCCGCGGATGAGCACATACATCACCGCGATCTGCGCGGGGCCGTACCACGTGGTCCAGGACTCCCACGACGGCATCGAGCTGGGGCTGTGGTGCCGCGCCTCGATGGCCGACCACCTCGATGCCGCCGACGTCTTCGAGATCACCAAGCAGGGCTTCGACTTCTTCCACGAGCAGTTCGACCACCGGTATCCGCTGCCGAAGTACGACCAGCTGTTCGTGCCCGAGTACAACGCCGGGGCGATGGAGAACTTCGGCTGCGTCACGATCTCCGAGGACCACTACCTGTTCCGGTCGACGGTGACCGCGTTCGAGTACGAGCAGCGCTCCAACACCGTGCTGCACGAGCTGGCGCACATGTGGTTCGGCGACCTGGTGACGATGCGTTGGTGGGACGACCTCTGGTTGAACGAGTCGTTCGCCGAGTGGGCCAGCCACTGGTGCAACGCCGAGGCCACCAGGTTCTCCAACGCATGGTCCACGTTCCTCGCCCAGCGCAAGGCCTGGGGCTACCGGCAGGACCAGCTCTCCTCCACCCACCCGGTGTACTGCGAGATCCCCGATGTCGACGCCGTGGAGGTCAACTTCGACGGGATCACGTACGCCAAGGGCGCGAGCGTGATCAAGCAACTCGTCGCGTACGTGGGGATCGAGTCGTTCGTCACCGGCCTCCGGGCGTATTTCCAGGCCAACGCATACGGCAACGCCACCTTCGAAGATCTGCTCACCGCATTGGAGCAGGCGTCCGGCCGCGAGCTGCGCAAGTTCGCCGCGGAGTGGCTGGAGACCGCCCAGGTGAACACGCTACGACCCGTGGTGTCGATCGACGGATCCGGGCGGTACACGTCGGTCGCGATCGCGCAGAGCGCCCCGGCCGACTACCCGACCCTGCGCACCCACCGACTCGCGGTCGGCCTGTACGACATCGTCGACGAGGGCGCCGAGTCGGCCGCAGCGGACGGCCGTGAGGTTGCCGCCGACGCCGGGCGAGTCGGCGCCCTCGCAGCGGGAGCGCTGACCCGGCGGGAACGCCTGGAGCTGGACGTGACCGGCGAGCGCACCGACGTGCCGCAGTTGGCCGGCGTGCGGGCGCCCGCGGTGCTGCTGCTCAACGACGACGATCTGACCTACGCCAAGATCCGCCTCGACGAGCGCTCGGCCGCGACCGTGGTGCGCCACATCAGCGGCCTCGCCTCGCCGCTGGCGCGGTCGCTGTGCTGGTCGGCCGCGTGGGACATGGTCCGCGACGCGGAATTGCCCGCCCGCGACTACGTCCGGCAGGTGGTCGCCGGGCTGCCCGCCGAGCGCGATGTGAACCTGGTGGCGGTCACGGCGCGGCAGGCGATGACCTCACTGGCGATGTACGCCGACCCGGCGTGGGCGCCGCAGGGCTGGCGCGACCTCGCACGCGCCGCCGCCGGCGCGCTCGCCGCCGCGGATCCCGGCAGCGACCTGCAGCTCGCGTGGGCCCGCGGGTACGCCTCCACCGCCCGCGACACCGCCGACCTGGCGACCCTGCGGGGCTGGCTGAGCAGCGGGCCCACACCGGCCGGACTGAAGGTCGACACCGGGCTGCGCTGGCACGTGCTCGAATCACTGGTGGCGCTCGGGGCCGCCGGGTCAGCCGACATCGACGCCGAGCTGGAACGGGACCGGACCGCCACCGGCCAGGTGCTCGCCACCCGGGTCCGCGCGCTGGCGCCCACCCGGGAGGCGAAGGCCGAAGCGTGGCGGCGGCTGACCGAGGACAGCGAGCTGTCCAACGCCCACGGCCGGGCGCTGGCGCAGGGCTTCCAGCACCCGAGCCAGGTCGACCTGACCCAGCCGTACGCGGAGCGGTACTTCGATCAGGTCGCCGACGTCTGGGAGCGCAGTGACGGCGACCCCGCGCAGGTGTTCGCGGTGCTGATGTACCCGGCGTACCAGGTTGCCGAGAGCACGGTCGCGGCGACGGACGCGTGGCTGGCCGACTCCCGCCACCCGACATCGCTGCGGCGGCTGGTGGCCGAAGGCAAGGACGGCGTGCTGCGAGCCCTCGCGGCCCGCGCCCGCGACGCGAGCTAGACCGCGTCAGCCTCTGGACTGGTCGGTGAGCATGCGGAGGCCGGTCACGATGCCGCCGGTCAGGTCGCCGCCGCCGAACGTCGCGGTCATGGACAGCGCGGCGAGCGCGCATGCCTGACGAGGCAGTCGGGCGTTGGCCTGCTCGCCCGTGACGATCTCCAGCACCCGTTGGTTGGGCGAGATCGCGATCAGCGCCGCCGACGCCTGGTCCGGCAGCCGGTCGTGGAGTCGCTCGGCATGCTGGCGCGTCGGCTCGTCCAGCGGGCCGACGTACACGCTGAAGGTCAGGCCGGTCTCGGAGTCCGCCGCCATCAGCGCCTCGTCGATGCGCAGCAACTGCCGGGTCGTGAACGGCCCGTCGAGCACGTCTGGACGCGTCCGGTCAGCCGACGCCGCGGCCACCGGCGCCACGGTCACCTCACCAGCTGCCACGAGCCCCGCCCTTCACACTCACCGGCTCACCGGTCTCCACGTCGGAATCCGCTTCGGCCGGCAGGCCGGCCGGACC
>WHSM01000252.1 GCA_009380105.1 Micromonosporaceae bacterium | reverse complement strand
CACGGTCGGCGCCGAAGATTCGTTCTTCACCCTCGGCGGCGACTCGATCATGTCGATGCTGCTGGTGTCCCGGGCACGTCAGGCGGGCTTGACGATCACCGCACGGCAGGTGTTCGAACACAAGACCCCGGCCGCCCTGGCCCGAGTCGCCGAGACGCCGCGGACGGTCACCGTCGCGGACAGCGGGGTCGGCCCGGCGCCGTTGACGCCGGTGATGCGGGAGGTGGTGGAGAGAGCGGGGCCGGCGGCGCTGGCCGGGGCGTTGTCGCAGTCCGTGCTCCTCGCGGCTCCGGACGACCTGGAGTGGTCGCGGCTGATCTCGGCGGTGCAGGCGCTGCTGGACCGCCACGACATGCTGCGCGCCCGGCTGGTCAACGGGCGCCTCGTCGTTCCGGACCCGGATGAGGGGATCCGGGCGGAAGCCTGTGTGACCTGGTACGACGGGCCGGACACTGAGGTCGGGGCACGTGAGGCGGTGGACCGGCTCGACCCGGCCGCCGGCGTGATGCTGCAGGTGGTCTGGTTCGCCGCCACGGGCCGGGTGTTGCTGGTGGCGCATCACCTCGTGGTCGACGGTGTCTCCTGGCGGATTCTGGTCCCGGACCTGGCCACCGCCTATCAGGGCGGTGAGCTGGAACCCGTCGGCACGTCGTTCCGGCGCTGGGCACGAAGCCTCGCGGACCAGGCGGCTGCCCCCGACCGGGCTGCCGAGGTCGCCGCCTGGAACCGACTCCTCGACGGCCCCGACCTGCCGCTCGGCGAACGGCCACTGGACCCGAGCCTGGACACGGTGGACAACGAAGTCCACAGTGTCACGGTCAAGGTGCCGGCGGTGGTCACTACGGAGTTGCTCACCCGGGTCTCGGCGGCCTTCCACGCCGGCGCCGAGGACGTCCTCCTCGCCGGGTTGGTGTCGGCCGTCGGCCAGTGGCGCCGCCGCCGGGGCCGCGATCTCACCGGCGGCGTGGTGGTGAACGTGGAGGGCCACGGCCGGATCCCGCTGTCCGAGGACATGGACCTCACCCGTACCGTCGGCTGGTTCACCAACTCGTACCCCGTACGGCTTGATCCCGGGACCACCGACTACGCGCAACTCCGGGCCGGCGGCCCGGCAGCGGGGACGGTACTCAAACGGGTCAAGGAACAACTGCGCGCCGTCCCTGGCGACGGCCTCGGCTACGGCCTGCTGCGCTACCTCAATCCGGACACCGCACCGGCGCTGGCTGAGCTGCCCCATGCTCCTATCGGCTTCAACTACCTCGGCCGGTTCGCCGCCGCCGAGGGCGCCGGAAGCTGGCAGCCCGTGGACGACACCGTGCTGTCCGCGACGGCCGACGGCGGGATGGCGGTCCCGCACGTGCTGGAAGCCGGATGCTTCGTCCGAGACCTGACGGACGGTCCAGAGCTCACGCTGTCGTTGACCTGCCCGGCCGGCCTGCTTGACGAGGAGGCGCTTGGCGAGTTGGCCTCCGAATGGGCGGTCAGTCTCGCCGGCTTCGCCCGGCACGAGGGCGGCGGCCACACCGCGTCGGACTTTCCGCTCGCACCCCTCGGCCAGGACGAGATCGATGAGCTTGAGGCGGGCGTGCCGGGCCTGGCCGAGGTATGGCCCTTGTCGCCGCTGCAGGAGGGGCTGCTCTTCCACGCCGGCTACGACGAGCGGGCCCGCGACGTCTATGTGGAACAGACCTTCGTGGATCTGGAGGGGCCGCTGGACGCCGCAGTGCTGCGTGCCGCGTGGCAGGCCGTGGTCGACCGGCACGCGAGCCTTCGGGCCGGGTTCCGGCAGCTGGCTGGGCTGGACCGGCCCGTCCAGGTGATCGGCGACGACGTGGAGCTGCCGTGGCGTGAGGCGGACCTGGCGGATCACCCGGACCCGGACGCCGAAGCCGTGCGGCTCGCCCAGAAGGAGCTGGCGCGCTTCGACCTCGCGGACCCGCCGCTGCTGCGAGTGCTGCTGGTACGGCTCGGCACGTTGCGGCGCCGCATGGTGCTGACTCTCCACCACATCGTGCTGGACGGCTGGTCGCTTCCAGTGCTGTTCGGTGAGGTCTCGCAGATCTATGCGGCCGGGGGTGACGCGTCCGGGCTGCCACCAGCGCCGTCCTACGGTGACTACCTGGCCTGGCTGGGCCGGCAGGACAAGCAGGGGGCCCTGGACGCATGGCGCGCGGCCCTGGCCGGCGTGACGGAACCGACCCTGGTGGCGGCGGCCGACCAGGGCGGTGAGCCGGCTGCTCCGCGCAAGCTCACCCGCTGCCTGGACGAGGAGTTGACTTCCGCGCTGCGCGAGCTGGCCAGGACACATGGACTGACGTTGAACACGGTCGTACAGGGCGTCTGGGCGGTGCTGGTCGGGATGCTCTCGGGCCGGTCCGACGTGGTGTTCGGTACGACGGCGGCCAACCGTCCCGCCGAGCTTGCCGGGGTGGAACGGATGCTCGGGCTGTTCATGAACACCGTCCCGGTTCGGGTACGGCTCCAGCCGGAGCTGCGGTTCACCGAGCTGCTCGCCGACCTTCAGGCGACCCAGTCCGAGCTGATCGCCCACCACCATCTGGGGTTGGCCGAGATCCATCGGGTCGCCGGACCAGGGGCGAGCTTTGACACCGTGCTCGCGTACGAGAACTATCCGCGCGATCCCGACGGGCCGTTGCGGCTGGACGGCGTACGGGTCGGCCGGCTGGACGGCGAGGACACCGCCCACTACCCGCTGCTGCTCGGGGTTGTTCCGGGCGATCGTTTGGAACTGCGGTTCGACTACCGGCCCGACGTGTTCGACGACACCACGATCGGTGCGTTGGCGGGGCGGATGGAGCAGCTGTTCGCACGGCTGGCCGGCGAGTCGGGCCTACGGGTCGCGGACGTGGACCTGCTGTTCCCCGACGAGCGGCGAACGATCGTCGAAGTCTGGAACGACACCGGATGCCCGTCGCCGAGGGCGTCGTTGGCGGGACTGGTCGAGGCACAGGCGGCGCGTGCTCCGGATGCTCCGGCGGTGATCGGCGCGGGGTTGACGTTGTCGTATCGGGAGTTGGATGAGCGGGCGAACCGGGTGGCGCAGTGGCTGGCCGCCCAGGGCGTGGGCCCGGAGTCCCGGGTCGGTGTGGTGTGTGAGCGGTCGGTCGAGCTGGTGGTGCTGCTGCTGGGGATCGTGAAGGCGGGCGCGGCGTACGTGCCGGTGGACCCGTCGTACCCGGTGGAGCGGATCAAGCGGATGCTGGCCGACGCCGCCCCAGACGTGGTGTTGCGGGACGCGGCTGAGGCGGTGGCGGAGGCAGGCTCGTGCCCGACCGACCCCGTGGAGGCGGGTGTGTCTGCGGGGTCGGCGGTGTATGTGATGTTCACCTCCGGGTCGACGGGGGCGCCGAAGGGGATCGTGGCCACGCACGGCGGTGTCGCGGGGCTGGTGTCTGATCGCGGTTGGGGGCTCCGGCCAGGGGATCGGGTGCTGCTGCACGCGCCGCACGCGTTCGACGCTTCGACGTTCGAGCTGTGGGCGCCGTTGGTGGCTGGGGCTGCGGTGGTGGTGGCGCCAGCGGGCGTGGTGGATACGGCGACACTGGCCGGTCTGGTGCGGGGCCAGAACCTGTCGGTGGTGCATGTGACGGCGGGCCTGTTCGGTGTGCTTGCCGAGGAGTCGCCCGCCTCGCTGGCGGGCCTGCGTGAGGTGCTGACCGGTGGTGACGTGGTGCCCGGCGGCTCCGTGGCCAAGGTGAAGGCGGCGGCGCCGGGCATCCGGGTGCGGCACCTGTACGGGCCGACCGAGTCGACCCTGTTCGCGACCTCGTACCTGGTGGAGCCGGAGCAGGCGGCGCCGCCTGCGTTGCCGATTGGTGGTCCGCGGGACAACACCAGGGTGTTCGTGCTGGATCAGTTTCTGCGGCCGGTGCCGCCGGGCGTGCCGGGCGAGTTGTACGTCGCCGGGTCGGGCTTGGCGCGGGGGTATGACGGTCGGGCGGGGTTGACGGCGGAACGGTTTGTGGCCTGCCCGTTCGGTGGCCGGATGTATCGCACGGGTGATGTGACTCGGTGGACCGCGGACGGGCAGTTGGTGTTCGGTGGGCGGGTTGATGATCAGGTGAAGATCCGGGGGTTCCGGGTCGAGCCTGGTGAGGTCGAGGCTGTCCTGGCCGGTCACGACAGCGTGGGTCAGGTGGCGGTGATCGCCCGTGAGGACCAGCCAGGCAATAAGCGGCTGGTGGCCTACGTCGTCGCCGCCGATGGGGACCTGGACCGTGATGCGCTGCGGGAGCGCGTCGCGGGCAAGCTGCCGGAGTACATGGTCCCGGTCGTGGTCGTGCTCGACAGCCTGCCGATCACGACCAACGGCAAACTCGACCGCGCCGCCCTGCCCGCGCCCGAGTTCGGTGGTGGCGGCGGACGCGGTCCGGCGACGCCGCAGGAGGCCGTGCTCTGCGACCTGTTCGCCGGAGTCCTCGGCTTGGAACGGGTAGGCGCCGACGGCTCGTTCTTCGAACTGGGTGGCGACTCGATCATGTCGATGCTGGTCGTCGCCCGGGCCCGCCGCGCGGGCCTGGCGTTCAGCGCGCGGCAGGTGTTCGAGCTGCGCACCCCTGCCGCGCTTGCCAAGGCCGCGCAGCCGGTCACCGGTACCGCGGTCGCGGACGACCGCGGTACGGGGTCCGTGCCGCTGACGCCGGTGATGCGAGAGCTGGCCGAACGCGCCGGGCAGGTCGCCCTCACCGGGGTGCTGTCGATGTCGACGCTGGTCGAGGCCCCGGCTGGAATGGAGCACACCACCCTGGTGGCGGCCGTCCAGGCGGTGCTGAACCGGCACGACATTCTCCGGGCGCGGCTCGACCTCTCCGGCGGCGCCGGGGAGTTGGTCGTGCCGCCCGTCGGTGAAGGGCTGCGGGCCGAGGCCTGCGTACGGCGGGTGGCGGGTGCCGCCGACCTCGCCGCCGAAGCGGAGTCGGCCTCGCGGCGGCTGGACCCGCTGGCGGGCGTGATGGCACAGGTGGTGTGGTTCGACGCGGGGCCCGACATACCCGGACGGCTGCTCGTGGCGGCGCACCACCTGGTGGTCGACGGCGTCTCTTGGCGGGTGTTGGTCCCGGACCTGGCCGCGGCGTACGCGGCGATCGACGGCGGTCGGCAGCCGGATCTCGATCCGGTGGCCACGTCGTTCCGCCGGTGGGCGTGCGCGCTGGCCGAGCAGGCGACGGGTCCCGAGCGGGTGTCCGAGCTGGCGGCCTGGACCCGGCTGCTCGACGGCCCCGACCCGCTGATCTCCCCGCGGCCGCTCGATCCGGCCGTAGACACGGTCGCCGCCGGGATGCGCCGGGTGTCGCTCCGGGCGCCGACTGCGGTGACGCCTGAGCTGCTCACCCGGGTTCCGGCCGCCTTCCACGCCGGTGTGGACGAGGTGCTACTCGCTGCTCTGGTCGCCGCCGTGGCCGAATGGCGGGGTGGGTCCGGGGGTCTGCTGGTCGACGTCGAGCGACACGGTCGGACACCACTCCACGCGGGCGACGACCTGACCCGCACAGTCGGCTGGTTCACCAGCGTCCATCCGGTCCGGTTGGATTCGGTGACCGCCGAGCCCGGCCAGGTCCGCGCGGGCGGCACGGCTGCCGGCCGGTTGCTGAAACGGATCAAGGAACAGCTCCGCGCCGTGCCCGGAGACGGCATCGGGCACGGCCAACTGCGGTACCTGAACCCGGAGACCGCCGCGGAGCTGGCCGGACTGCCGAGGCCGCAGATCAGTTTCAACTACCTGGGTCGGTTCGCCGCCGCGGACGCGGGCGACTGGCAGCCGGTCAGTGACACGGCGCTCGGCGGCTCCACCGACAGCCGGATCGCGATGACACACGCGCTGAACGCTGGATGCGAGGTACGCGACCTCCCGGACGGGTCCGAGCTGACCGTGACGCTGACCGCCCCGGCGGGGCTGTTCGACGACGCGACGCTCGACAAGCTGGCTTCCGGCTGGGTGGCGATGCTCACCGGCGTGGCAGCGGCGTCCGGTGGCGGCCACACGCCGTCGGACTTCCCGCTGGTCGCCATCGGCCAGGACGACGTCGAGGAGCTTGAAGCCGCGGCGCCTGGGCTGACCGACGTATGGCCGCTGTCGCCGCTGCAGGAAGGCCTGCTGTTCCTCTCCGGCTACGACGAGCAGGGGCGCGACCCGTACATATGGCAGCGGGTGTTGGACCTGGAGGGTCCGCTCCGGGTCGACGTGCTGCGTGCGTCGTGGCAGGCGCTGCTGGACCGGCACGCGAACCTGCGCGCCGGCTTCCACAAGCCCGCCGGCACGGACGCGGCGGTTCAGGTCATCGCCGGTAGCGACGTGCCGCTGCCCTGGCGGGTGGTCGACCTGTCCGACCTCTCCGAGGCCGCGGCGGCCGAGCGGGCCGGGCAACAGGTCGAGGAGGAACAGGCCCGGTTCGACCTGGCGCGTCCACCGCTGCTGCGGCTGCTGTTGGTGCGGCTGGGGCGGGACCGGTTCCGGCTGGTGGTCACGATGCATCACCTGGTGATGGACGGCTGGTCGTTGCCGGTGCTGTTTGGGGAGTTGTCGGAGGTGTATGCGGCGGGCGGCGAT
>WHSM01000180.1 GCA_009380105.1 Micromonosporaceae bacterium | reverse complement strand
GTCGTCGACCGCGATCTCGACGATGCGGCGCATCTGCGACGTGACGATCAGGACGCCATCAGCGTGCGGCAGCGCGCCGCCGGACAGGCCGGTCCCGGAGCCCCGCGCCACGAACGGCGTCCCGGCCTCGGCGCAGGCCTTGACGGTCGCCGCGACCTCGGCGGCGTCGCGCGGGAGGGCGACGATCGCGGGCGTCACCCGGTAGTGGGCGAGGCCGTCACACTCGTACGTCCGCAGCTCCTGGCGGTCGGTGATCACCTGCTCGTCGCCGAGCAGGCTCCGCAACCGCTCCGCCAGGTTCATGGCATCCGCTCGTACGCCGGAAGGGTCAGGAACTCGGTGAAGTCGTCCGCCGTGGCGACCTCCAGGAACAGGGCGCGGGCCTCGGCATGGCCGTTGCCGCCCAGCTTGGCGATCTCCTCGTCGGCGATCCGCTCCACCAGCTCGCGGGTCACCTTCTCGCCGGTGTCGTCAAGGGTGACGTCGTTGTGCAGCCACTGCCACACCTGGGAGCGGGAGATCTCCGCCGTGGCGGCGTCCTCCATCAGATTGAAGATCGCGACCGCCCCGGCGCCGGCGAGCCAGGCGGCCAGGTACTGGGCGCCGACGCTGACCGCGTTGCGCAGCCCGGCCTCCGTGTGCTGACCCGGCGTGCTCCTGATGTCCAGCAGCTGCGCCGCGGTGACGGACACGTCCTCGCGCAGCTTGTCGAGCTGGTTCGGCCTATCGCCGAGCACACTGTCGAAGACCTCGCGGCACACTGGCGCCAGGTCCGGGTGCGCGACCCAGGAGCCGTCGAAGCCGTCGTTCGCCTCGCGGGTCTTGCCCTCGCGCACCTTGGTGAGGGCCTTCTCATTCACCTCCGGGTCGCGCCGGCTCGGGATGAACGCCGCCATGCCGCCGATCGCGTGCGCGCCGCGCTTGTGACAGGTGCGGACCAGCAGCTCTGTGTACGCCCGCATGAACGGCGCCGTCATCGTCACCGAGTTCCGGTCCGGCAGCAGGAACTCCCGGCCCAGGGTGCGGAACTTCTTGATCACGCTGAACATGTAGTCCCAGCGGCCGGCGTTGAGCCCCGCGGAGTGCTCGCGCAGCTCGTGCAGGATCTCCTCCATCTCGAACGCGGCCGGGAACGTCTCGATCAGCACCGTGGCCCGGATCGTGCCGCGCGGGATGTCGCGCAACTCCTGGGCCAGTAGGAAGACGTCGTTCCAGAGCCGCGCTTCCAGGTGGCTCTCCAGCTTCGGCAGATAGAAGTACGGGCCCGCGCCGGCACGCAGCTGGCGCTCGGCGCAGTGGAAGAAGTAGAGGCCGAAGTCGACCAGCGCGCCCGCGATCCGCTCCCCGTCGACCAGGATGTGCTTCTCGGTCAGATGCCAGCCGCGGGGCCTCACGACGATCGTGGCCAGCGGGCCGTCGTTCAGCGCGTACTGCTTGCCCTCTGGCGAGGTGAACGCCAACCGGCGGTCGATCGCGTCGCGCAGGTTGAGCTGGCCGCCGATCACGTTCTCCCACAGCGGGGTGTTGGCGTCCTCGAAATCGGCGAGCCACACCTTCGCGCCGGAGTTGAGCGCGTTGATCGTCATCTTCGGGTCGGTCGGCCCGGTGATCTCGACCCTGCGGTCGACCAACCCGGGCGCCGGCTCAGCGACCCGCCACTCCTTCTCCCGCACCGCCGCGGTCTGCGCGAGGAAGTCCGGCAGGCGCCCGGCCGCGAACTCGGCGAACCGCTGGTCCCGGAGCCGCAACAGCTCCCGGCGTCGGTCCTCGAACGCGCGGTGGAGCTCGGCCAGAAAGTCGAGCGCTTCCGGGCTCAGGATCTCCTCGTACCGGTCGTGCCAGGGTGCGGCAACCTCGACAGGCGTGGTCATCCTCCCACGCTATGCGTCAACGGCCCGCGACGAAATGCATTGGCCCGAAACGCTCGCGGGCCTACCGGACGGCGACGTCAATGCTGTCGGGCGCCCGCAGCACCTCAGCCCGGCCGTCAGCGTCGACCCGCACGTCCAGCGACCCGCCGGCGATCCGCAGCCCGGCGACCTCGTACCCGCCCACCGGTGAGGGCGCGATCGGGTTCAGGCTCGCCCGTCGCGCCGGGAGGTCCGCCTCCAGGCCGAGCAGCGCGCGCACGAGCAGCGGGCCGGCCGCCGCCGCCCAGGCCTGGGGACGGCAGGCCGCCGGGTACGGCGTCGGCGGCAGCGGGTCGGCGCGGCGCTCGCCGCTGTACAGCTCGGGCAGCCGGTAGTCGAAGTCCGGAGCGACCGCCAGCAGCCCGCTGATCAGCGACGACGCCTCGGCCGTCCGGCCGGCGCGGACCAGGCCCCAGATCGCGATCGCCGTGTCGTGCGGCCACACGGACCCGGCGTGGTAGGACAGCGGATTGAAGCCGCTGGCGGTGTCGGCGAGCGTGCGGAGCCCCTGGCCGGAGTTCATGGACGGCGCCGACAACCGCTTGGCAACGGTCGCCTCCTCCTCGGCGGAGAGCAGGCCCGTGCCGAGCAGGTGCCCGATGTTGGACGTGACCCCGTCCACCGGGTTCTTGTCCCGGTCCAACGCCACCGCGGGGTATCGGCCGTCCGCGTCGGAGATCCAGAACGCGGTCCGGAACCGCTCGGCGAGGCCGCGCGCCCAGTCTCGCCATCGCTGCCCGCCTGGCCTGCCGAAAGCGTCCAGCAGGTCCGCGCCGCCGATCGCGGCCTGGCACGCGTACGCCTGCACCTCGCACAGCGCCAGCGGAGCCACGGCGAGCCGCCCATCGGCCCATTGCACGCCGTCGCGGGAGTCCTTCCAGCCCTGGTTGGACAGGCCGGCGCGGTCGGCGGCGTACTCGATGAAGCCGTCCCCGTCCGGGTCCCCCGCGCCGGAGAGCCAGTCGAGCGCCCGCTCCGCGGCGGGCAGGAGCGAGGCGACCTCGGCCTCGGGCAGCCCCCAGCGCCACGCCTCGGCCAGCGTCGCGACGAACAACGGGGTGGCGTCGACAGTGCCGTAGTAGACCTCGGGCAGCCAGACGGCCGCGTCGGCGCTGCGCAGCTCGTGCGGGATCTTGCCGTGGGCCTCGCCGGTGCGCCGGTCGAGCCGACGACCCTGCCGGCGCGCGAGCGCGCGGAGCGTGCTGCCGGCCAGGTCCACGCCGAGCGGCAGCGACATCCGGGCGGCCCACAGCGAGTCGCGTCCGAAGAGGGTCAGGTACCACGGGGCGCCGGCCGCGCAGTACAGGTCCTCCGGCGCTTCCGGGTCGCCGAGCAGCAGCCCGGCCAGGTCGGCCACGCTCTGCCGGACCAGCTCGCCGAGGCGCCGGTCGGCGGCGCGGACGATCAGCGGCCGGTCGTGCCACGACGCCAGCCGGGCTGGTGGACAGGGCCGGAACCTGCCGTGACGGCTGCGCCGGACGCTCACTTTCAGTGAGGCTGTGAAACTCTGGCCCGGACTCAGCTCGGCGGTCCAGGCGAGGCTGCCGCTCTCCGGCCGCCACTCCCACGCGGGCTCTGCCGCAAGCCGTACGACGATGTCACCGGCGGCGTCCGACCAGGTCAGACCGGCTTCGGTGAGCACAGGCGCCCGCTCGGCCGCCGACCGCCCAGATTTGACATCGCCCATGACAGCCAGGTCCGACGCGACCGCGACAGTGATGTCGGCGGCAATCTCTTGCCGCGACACGTTACACACCACTATCGCTTCGGAGCCGCCGTCCGGCAGCGCCGTCCGGTCCCGCACGCACGTGACCGTGGGGTCGGGCGACGGATCGCCGAGGCCGCGCACCACCCCGACGAAACGCGCGCTCGACGCCGAGGCGAAGCCTCCTGAGATCGGCTCCGGCGGCTCGCCGAAGACCCGCGCCTCAAGCCTCGACAGCGCCCGGCGGTCGGCCACGTAAAGGCCGTCGACTCCGCCGGTCAGCTGTCCGCTGGCCGCCGACAACCACACGGACGGCCCCGCGACAGCGAGCACGCGGTCGTGCAGCCAGGGTTGGCGAGGACGGGCCGGTTCACCTGGTGAGTTCGTCATCGTCACCTCTTGACACCGCCTGACAATTGGCGCCAAGGTCACCCGTCAAGCGATTTGAACGATAAAATTTCACCCTACTCGACGGGAGCCGTCGTGAACCAGGATCAGCCAGGCGCCGTTGGCGTGGCCCCGGTCACCCTGGACGACGTCGCGACGCACGCTGGCGTGTCCCGGCAGACCGTCTCGAACGTGCTCAACGCGCCGCACCGGGTCCGCGAAGGCACCCGAGAGCGGGTCGAAGCGGCGATCGCCCGCCTCGGCTACCAGCCCAACCGGGCCGCCCGCGCGCTCCGCGCCCAGGCCTCGCGCATGATCGGCTACCGCATCGAGCCGGTGCACGAGGAGTCGCTCGCCTCCATCCACGACCGGTTCCTGCACGCGCTCGCCGACGCCGGCCGGGAAGCCGACCACCACCTGCTCCTGTTCACCGCCGACGACCCCGCGGGAGAGCTCGCGGCCTGTGCGCGCCTGTTCCGCACCGGCGGCGTCGACGGCTTCGTGCTGTACGGCATCGACCACGGCGACGCGCGCCCGGCCGCGCTGCTGAAGGTCGGCGCGCCGTTCGCGGTCTTCGGTCGCACCGACTCCGACTCTGGGCACTGCTGGGCCGACGTGGACAACGTCGCCGGCGTCGCCGACGCCGTGGACCACCTGATCGAGCGGGGCCACCGCCGGGTCGGCTTCGTCGGCTGGCCCGAAGGCTCGGGGGTCGGAGACCGCCGGGCGGAAGGCTGGCGCGCCGCTTTGGAGGAGCACGGCCTCCTCGCCGACTGCCAGCGTCTGGACGCGCAGACGCACGACACCATCGCGGCCGGCGCCGCCGCCGGGGCGAAGCTGCTCGACCTCTCCGATCCCCCGACCGCCATTGTGACTGTGACCGACACCCTCGCCGTGGGAGTGATGCGCGCGGCCCAGGGGCGCGGGCGCGTCATCGGCGAAGACCTGGCGGTGGTCGGTTTCGACGACACCCCCACGGCGCGCGTGCTCGGCCTGTCCAGCGTGCGGCAGCCGATCGAGGAGGTCGGCCGGGTCATCGTGGAGATGCTGCTGGCGCGGCTGCCCGGAGTGCCCCATCAGCCCCAGACCGCAGCCGGCCCGGAGGGCCGACTGCTCAGACCGTCGCTCGTCGCACGGGGATCGAGCGCCGCTCCATATCCCTCCTCCTCCACCTGAGCAAAGGAGCCACCGTGTCCCTCTCCCCCGCGCGGACGGCGGCCGCCGTCACCGCTGCCGGACTGCTGGTCGCCCTGACCGGCTGCGGCGCCAGCGACGACCAGGGCAGCGCCACAGGCGCGAAACTGACCATGTACGCGCACTCCTCCTCGCCCGCTGAGGACGAGACGCTCAAGAAGGCGATCGACTCGTACAACAAACGGGGCCGCAACACGGTCAGCCTCAAGATCCTTCCTGAGTACGACACCGCGCTGCAGACCGCTCTGGCCGGGGGCGAGCCGCCGGACGTGTTCTACCTCAACGACAACAAGCTGCCGGACATGGCGAAGAACGGCGTGCTGGAGCCGGTCGGCGACAAGATCGACAACCCCGACGACATCTACCCGTCGCTGCGCGAGTCGTTCACGTACGACGGCGTGCACTACTGCCCCGCCAAGGACTTCTCGACGCTGCAACTGGTCTACGACACGGAGGCCTTCGACAAGGCCGGCGTCGAGCCGCCGACCACCTGGGACGAGCTGGCGGCTGTCGCGAAGAAGCTGAGTGAGAAAGACCGTCCCGCGCTGAGCTTCAACCCCGAGTTCTACCGCTGGGGGGTGTTCCTGGCGCAGGCCGGCGCCTGGCCGACCGACGACGACGTGTCGAGGATGACCATGGACGACCCGAAGATGCGCACCGCGCTGGAGCACGTCGCGAAGCTGCACGCCGACGGCCAGGCCGCGACTCCGCAGCAACTCGGCGTCAACTGGGGCGGCGAGGCGCTCGGCAAGGGCAAAGCGGCGATGACCATCGAAGGCAACTGGGTCGTCGGCGCGATGGAGACCGACTTCCCGGACGTGAAGTACGCCGTCGCAGAGTTGCCGGCGGGCCCGGCCGGCAAGGCCACGATGGCCTTCTCCGTCTGCTACGGAGTCGCCGCCGCGAGCAAGCACAAAGCGGCCGCGATCGACCTGGTCACTTACCTCACCTCTCCCGAGCAGCAGCTCGCGTTCACCAAGGAGTTCCCGGTCATGCCGTCCCGGCAGTCCCTGGCGGAGGCATGGCTGGCGGAGAAGCCGGAGTTGAAGGCGTTCGTGGCCGGCGCCGACTACGCCAAGAAGTCGGTGTTCGTCCCCGGCTTCCCCACGGTGATCGACACCTTCAACGATGGCATCCAGGGGCTCGCGAAAGGCAACAAGAAGACCGACGAGGTGATCACCACGACCCAGAAGGCCGGAGAGGACGTCCTCGGTGGCTGACAGCCCCGCCGACCTGAGCACCGCACCCGCCCCCTGCACGCCGGCCCGGGCGCACCCCCTCCGCCCGGGCCGGCGCCCCCGCCGCGGTCGCAGCCGCCTGGCGGGACGGCAGGGCCTGGCCGGGTGGCTGTTCGCGAGTCCCGCGCTGTTGGGGCTCGGCGTGTTCCTGGTCGCGCCGATCCTGCTGGCGCTGTGGGTGAGCTTCCGGGAGTGGAGCGGTTTGGCGCCGCTGGAGACGTCGCGTCCCGTGGGCTGGGACAACTACAGTGATCTGCTGGTCGAATCCGGGGTGGCGCAGAACGACTTCGCCAAGAGCCTGCGCAACAACCTCTACTACGTGCTCGGCGTGGTGCCCGCGCAGACGTTCCTGGCGTTCGCGCTGGCGGTCCTGGTGAACCAGAAGCTGCTCAAAGGCAAGACGTTCTTCCGCACCGCGTTCTACTTCCCCTCGGTTACCAGCTCAATCGCCGTCGCCTTCATCTTCATCTTCATCTTCAGCCCGACCGGCCTGGTCAACGCGCTGCTCTCTGCGCTGCTTCCGGGCACGATCTCGCTGGTCTGGCTGGACGAGTCCACCGGGCTGATCCACCTGCTGCTCGGCGGCTTCGGGGTGGACTCCGCCCCCACGCTGCTCGCCGACCACGCGTTCATGGGCCTGTCCTGGTGGGAGTGGATCTCAGGGCCCAGCGTGGCGTTGTCAGCGATCATGGTGCTCGCCACGTGGACCACCATCGGCACCTTCATGCTGATCTTCCTCGCCGGGCTGCAGAACATCCCCGAGGAGATCGACGAGGCGGCCGAGCTGGACGGCGTGACGCCGCGCCAGCGGTTCTTCACGATCACTGTGCCGATGATGAAGCCCACCCTGTTCCTGGTGCTGACCCTCGGCGTGATCGGCACCTGGCAGGTCTTCGACCAGGTGTACGCGATGACCTCGGGCGGACCGCAGAAAACCACCTTCACCCCCGCGTACCTGGTCTACCGGGAAGGCTTCCACAACGCCGCGATGGGCCGGGCCGCGGCGATCGCGTTCGTCCTGTTCGTGCTGATCATGGCCTTCACCGGGGTCCAGCGCCTGCTGCTCCGCAAGGAGGACTGAGATGGCCGCTGACGCGAGCGTCTCCCGCTCCGCGACGGGACGTGGCTTCAAGCGCGCCGCCGGTTACCTGCTGCTCGCGACGGCCGCGCTCGCGTTCCTCTACCCGTTCCTGCTGTCGCTGGGCAGCACCTTCAAGTCGCGCGCCGAACTCGCCGCGTCCTCGGTGCTGCCCTGGCCGGACGAGCCGACGCTGCGCGCATGGGAGTTGGTGTTCCTGCGCAGCGACTTCCCACTGTGGATGCTCAACTCCACGCTGGTGACCGTCGTCGCGACGCTGCTGCGCCTGTTCCTCGACGCGCTCGCCGGCTACTCCCTGGCTCGGCTGCGCTGGCGCGGCCGCGGCCTCGTCTTCACCGGCGTGCTCGCCGTCATGGCGGTGCCGCCGATCGTGCTCACGGTGCCGAGGTTCCTGCTGCTCAAAGAGCTGGGGTTGCTCAACTCGTACACAGGACTGATCTTGCCGCTGGCCGTGGACGCCGTCGGCATCTTCATCGCCAAGCAGTTCTTCGAAGGGCTGCCCAGGGAGTTGGAGGAGGCCGCCCGCATCGACGGCGCGAACATCTGGCAGACCTACTGGCACGTGGTGCTGCCACTCGCGCGGCCCGCCCTGGTCACGCTCACGATCCTGTCCTTCCAGGCCACCTGGAACGAGTTCCTGCTGCCGCTGATCGCGGTGCGCGCCAGCCCCGACCACTGGACGCTGCCGTTCGGCCTGTCCACCCTCGGCAAGGGCGGCGCCGGCGGCCAGACCTGGGACTACCCCGTCATGCTCACCGGCTCGATCCTGACCATCGTCCCGGTGGCTGTCGTCTTCGTGATCTTCCAGCGCTTCTTCGTGCGAGGCATGACCACGTCCGGCATCAAGGGATGACGCGCGGTCACGAGCCATCCGGCGTGGCGGGCACACCCAGGTCAGCGAAGATCCCGAGCGCCTCCCGGCGGCGTCGCAGCGCGCCTCCGGGCTGCCCTGCGGACTCGCAGAGCCGCGCCAACAACAGCAGGGTCCTCGCCTCACCGGCGCGATGGCCGGTCTGCCGATGGGCGCTCAGGGCCGTGCGGGCGTGCGCGGCGGCGTCCTCGGCTCGGCCGGCGCGGGCGTCGAGCTCGGCGAGCAGGGTCGTCGCGTGGGCTTCGGTGGATCGGTAACC
>WHSM01000226.1 GCA_009380105.1 Micromonosporaceae bacterium | reverse complement strand
GCTTGAGCCTGCGGTTCTCCTCCACCATGTCCGTCGTCGGCCGATCGGCCCGCTCGCCGCGGTCGGCCTCATCCTGGCGGATCCAGTTCCGCAACGCCTCCGGATGAACGTTCAGCTGCTCGGCCAGCCGCCGGATCACCGGCTTGGGCTCAGACTCCCGCCACAGCCGCACCGCGCGCTCACGCAGCTCATCGGGGTACTTCCTGGGTGCTGCCACGAAAACTTCCTCTCTCGGTCTGACACAAGATCAAACCTGGTTCGGAAGTCTCCGGGAAACCGGGGGAACCTCACCTGGTACGGGCTCCGCGGTGCCGTCCTCGCTCGCTCGATGGGATCAGGTGCCCGTGCCGGCCTGGACGGCATCCGCGCTGATAGCGTGCTCGCTGCCCGCTGATCGGCCTCCTCACGCCACGCGGAGTACACCCGCAGGTTGTGATGCCGCCGCCCGAGTGGCCGAGTCGGCCCGCGACGGTGCGGATGTCCACACCGGAGGCGATCAGCTCTGTGGCGCTGTAATGCCGCAGGGCGTGGAAGTGCGTGTCAATCCCGAGTCTGGTCACCAGTCGCCGGTACCGCTGGGTGACCGACTCGGGGACTAGGAACTCGCTATGGTCCGGCACGAGCGAGAACACGAACGCGTCGGCTTCCAGCGCCAGGCCCAGCGCCTCGGCACGCGCATCACACCGCTGGCGGTGCTCACGGAGGACCTCGACGGCGGGCTCATCGAGCGTCGCGCGGCGCCGCTGGTGGGTCTTGGTGTCCTTGAGGTACCAGGTGCTGGCTCGGACGCGACCGCCTGGCGAATCACCAAGACGCCGCGATCGAGGTTGACGTGCCGCCACTGCAGAGCGCACCGCTCGCCTCGCCTGGTCCCAGCCGTCATCGCCACCCACACCAGCGTCCCAAAGTCGGGGTCTGCCTGTCCCCTACCGCTGGACCAAGCCTCGTTGACGATCTGCACCGCCTCCTCGGCGCTCGGCGGCTGCGGGTCCGGCGGTGGCGGGTCCGGCGGCTCAGCCTGCGCGATCGGGCTGACGCTGACCCACCCCCACCGAACGGCCCGCCGGTACGCGCCGCTGAGCAGGTAGTGGACCTTCAGGATCGTCGCGTCGCCGAGCGGGCGGCACTCATGCGGCCGCGCCTGCGTTGCTTCCCGGTCGCAGTGGTCCTGGCAGCGTGCCAGCTCGGTGACCCGCTGGCGAGGGTCTCGATGGTTCCACGGGCGCGTCGTTTCGACGTTGAGCGGCCTGCCATGCGGGCCAGATTATGGAGCTTCGATCCACGAACCGATCCACGAACCGATCCACGACACGCACGCTGATTAGTGGATCAAGGCTGTGATCTGGTGGGCGCGGCTGGGATCGAACCAGCGACCCCTCGCTTGTAAGGCGAGTGCTCTTCCACTGAGCTACGCGCCCGCTGGCTGGCGGCAAGGTTACCCGCCGCCAACCACGTGCGGTGACCTGGTCAGCCGGCCACGTCAGCCAAAGCCTTGCTCCAGGCTCCCTGGTCGCGGGCCTCGCCGGGCGAGTTCATCTCCGCGAACCGGACCACGCCCTCCTCGTCGATGACGAACGTGCCGCGGTTGGCGATTCCGGCCGTCTCATTGAACACTCCGTACGCCTGCGCCACCGCGCCGTGCGGCCAGAAGTCGGCCAGCAGCGGGAAGTCGAAGTTCTGCTTCTCGGCCCAGACCTTGTGCGCGTACGGGGAGTCGACGCTCACCGACACCACCTGGACGTCGTCGCTGGCGTACTGGCTGAGGTTCTCCTGGATCTGGCACATCTCGCCTTCGCAGGTGCCGGTGAACGCCAGCGGGTAGAACACCAGCAGCACGGCCTTCTTGCCAGCGAAGTCGCTGAGCGAGACCTGCTGGTTGTTCTGGTCCTTCAGCGTGAAGTCCGGCGCTTTCGCGCCCACGTCGAGAGGCATTAACGCTCCTTTTCCGGCTTGTCCGTCGTGCATGCGTCAAACACACACGATGGTACGGCCGGAGCCAGAACGCGAGTCAGCGGCGGCTGCGGGCAGACCGGGGAGCTGCGAGCCTGGCGCCTGCCCAGTCCCGGCCGACGCTGATGCTGGAGGTCTGCTGCAGACCAGCGGTGGGGGTGGACTCCGAGATGTCGCTCGGCTCCACATGGCCGTCCCGTCCCGCCTTGGGGGTCAGGAGCCAGATCACGCCCTCGTCCGCGAGCGGGGTCCGCGCGTCCATCAACGTGTCGACGAGGTCTCCGTCGCCGTCGCGCCACCACAGCAGGACGACGTCGACCACCTCGTCGGTGTCCTCGTCGACGATCTCGCCACAGCGCTCGACCACGACCCTGCGGAGCTCCTCGTCGGAGTCCTCGTCGTGCCCCACCTCCATGACGACCATGTCCGACTCGATGCCGAGCCGGTCCGCCAGGCCTGTCAGACCTTCGGCCCGACCAGCGGTCGCGCTCACCGTGACGCCTCCCTTTTCTGCTCAGTCGACTGTGCGGCAGCGCTGTTCGATCAGCGCTGTCCGGCGTAGTTCACACTCCTGCGGGCCCCCTCCGCAAGTGGCTCACCGAAGGAAATCCCTCTCTTGATCACCGCCTACGCTCCAGTGTCACCCGGCCGGCACGCTACGCGCTGGTTGGTCGAGCAGTCCACGCGCCGCCTGCTCGATCAGCGGCTCCCCGATCACGATATGTGACGCGGACGGACCGAGCGGCACGAACGAGTCCTCGCTGGCGACCTGGCCGACCGGCCCGGCGAAGCCGCCCGCGGCCAGACCGGCCAGCAACGGGTCGGCGACGCCGCCGGCGCGGCGGGTCTCGTCCACCAGCAGCGCCCGTCCTGTGGCGTTCGCCTCACGCAGCACGTCGTCGTGCGGCAGCGGCCCCAACCATCGCAGGTCGAGCACCCGCGCGCCGATCCCCTCCTCCGCCAGCCGGGCCGCGACGCGCAGGCACATCCGCAGGCCGTTGCCGAACGAGATCATCGTCAGATCCCCGCCGTCGCCGTGCATCCGGGCCCGGCCGATCGGCGCGTGGCCAGCGCTCCACTGGTCGGGCGCCGCGTACGGCGTGAGCCAGCCGCCGTCGCCGTCGCTGTGCAGGTCCCGCACGTGGCGGAGCGCCGCCGGCTCCAGGAACACGCAGCAGCTGCCGTCGGTCACGGCGGCCGCCACGCAGGTGCGCAGCATGTCGGCGGCGTCGTCCGGGCGGGCCGGCGAGGCGATCACCAGACCTGGCACGTCGCGCAGCGCGCCGATGCCGTTGTCGCGGTGGGCGTAACCGCCCAGCCCGGCCGGGTCGGCGTACCCCGAGACCCTGAGGACCAGCGGGCTGCCGTACGCGCCCTGGGAGCGGAACCGGGTCGGCGCCGCCTCCGCGACGAGCTGACCGAGGGCGTGCCACAGGCGCTCCAGGTCGCCGAGCTCCACCACCGGCAGCAGCCCTGCCAGCCCGCAGCCGAGCGCCAGCCCGAGCGTCGAGGTCTCGTCCGGGAACGTGTCGAACACCCGTGCCGCCCCGAACGCCTCCCGCAGCCCCGCTGTCACGCCGCTGCCGCCTCCCCCAGCGACGTCAGGACCGAAGAGCACTGTCTGCGGGTACGCCGCCAGCGCGTCCCGCAACGCGGCGTTGACCGACTCGGCCAGGGACAGCGGACCGGCGGCCTCGGGCAAGGCGCCGGCGAAGACCCTCGCCCGCGCGTCGGGCTCGGCGACTGCGGCCGCGGCCTGCGCGACCCGCAGCGGACGGCGCGGCGCCAACGGGGCGGTCACCTCCCGCGCCGAGGCGAGCTTCGGCGCGGCCGCCATCCGTTCAGCCGCGGCCCGGACCTGCCAGCCGATCTCGTCGTACCGGGCGAGCAGCTCCCCGGGCGCGGCCAGGCCCGACTCGACCAGCAGCCGGGCGCTCGCGAGCAGCGGATCTTTGTCGATGTCGGGTCCGACCGTGCGGTCCATCAGGCGCGCCAGCTCCAGACGCAGCGCGGCCGGGCGCCTCCTGCGGCGCACCCAGTCGACGGCGTCCCGAGCGGCGCGACAGGTGTCGAGGAGGTCGCAGCCGTCCGCGGAGAAGTGCCGCAGGCCGGGACGGGAGCCGAGCGCCGCAGCCGCCCAGCCCGCTACGGCGCCTTCGTCGTGACAAACGAACAGCAGCGGCAACGGAAGCCCCGTGTGGCCGCACCAGCCCGCCGCGTTGAGCGCCGCCGTCGCGGCGGCGTGGTTGAGCTCCGCGCTGTCGAAGGAGCACACGACCACACTGTCGGGCGGCAGGTCCAGGGCGCTCGCCGCCCGCAGCCGCTTCGCCCGCTCGATCGCGAAGGCCAGCCCCACGGCGCGGGGCAGGTGCGAGGCGCCGCTGCCCGATGCCGGGATCACGGTCAGCGCGCGGGATCCGTACGGCGGGCATCGACCTCCGGCGAACGGCTCCGCGGCGGCGGCGACCAGCGCTCCGAGCACGTCCAACGCCGGGTCCGCCGCCGGGTCCGCCGCCGGGACCTGCGCGGCCCGGGCGCAGTAGAAGCCGCCGGAGCGGGCGTGCAGGAGCGCGGGATCGGTGGATCGCGACGCCCACGCCACGGCGGCGGCCGCCTCGTGCCCAGCCGAGCTGACCGCGTGGTAGCCCTCGTTCCAGGAGCGCAGCCAGTGCGCCGCGAGGTCGAGTTGACGGCTCATGAGCTGCGCGTCGTGCAGCTCTCGCACCGCTTCGCCGGTCAGCTCGCTGTCATCGCGGATCGGCGCGGCCGGGTCAGCCGCTCCCTGATCCGGGTCCACTGCCAGGGCGGCGACCGCCTGCCGCCACCGGCTGTCAAGATCCCATGCGGAGGTCACGGCACCAGGATCGCTGATTGTCCGGTTCCTGTCTCGCCCGGCGCAATGTCGCCAACCTGGTGCACGGCGTTGACCTGCGGGAACGTGCCGTGATCAAGCGGGGAGGAACGACAGGCGCACCTGGCGGGTCGGGTTGTCGCCGTTGGTGTCGACCAGGCATACGGACTGCCACGTCCCGAGCGCCAGCCGGCCGTCGATGACCGGGATCGAGGCGTGGGGCGCCACGAACGCCGGGAGCACGTGGTCTCGGCCATGACCGGGGCTGCCGTGGCGGTGCCGCCACCGGCCGTCGGTCGGCAGCACGTCATCCAGCGCCGTCAGCAGGTCGTCGTCGCTGCCGGCGCCGGTCTCGATGAGCGCCACACCGGCCGTGGCGTGCGGAACGAACACGTGCGCCAGGCCGCTGTCGGCGCCCGCCTCGCGCAGGAATCTCTCGACCTCCCCGGTGATGTCCCTGACGGCCGGGGAGGAGCCAGTGCGCACAGTGATGACCTCGCTCTGCATACTCGCGAGCTTGCCATCTCCTCCCGCGGAAGCCGCGAAATCCCCCGGCGCGAAATGGGACGGTCGCCACGTACTGATCAGTAACCGAAAACCCGAGATGACGCCGCGCTCACGCTGCAGGCAGGATGGACCAGAAGACGTGTGCACGCCAACGTGAAGGACCGCCTCGTGGCCACCGAACGCAAGCGCCCGGTCATCAGCGACGGGCTGCCGAGCCAGATCCCGGACATCGACCCCGAAGAGACCAACGAGTGGATCGACTCGCTCGACGGCGTGATCGACGAGCGGGGGCGGCAGCGAGCCCGGTACCTCATGCTGCGGATGCTGGAGCGCGCCCGCGAACACCAGGTCGGGGTGCCGGCGCTGACCGTCACCGACTACATCAACAGCATCCCGCCGGAGCGCGAGCCCTGGTTCCCCGGCGACGAGCACACCGAGCGGCGGATCCGCGCGTACATCCGGTGGAACGCCGCGATGATGGTGCACCGGGCGCAGCGCCCCGGGGTCGAGGTAGGCGGTCACATCTCGACCTACGCGAGCGCGGCCAGCCTGTACGAGGTCGGCTTCAACCACTTCTTCCGGGGCCGCGAGCACCCGGGCGGCGGCGACCAGGTCTTCTTCCAGGGCCACGCCTCCCCCGGCATGTACGCCCGCGCGCACCTCGAAGGCCGGCTCAGCGACCAGCAGCTCGACGGCTTCCGCCAGGAGCTGTCGCACCCGGGCGGCGGGCTGCCGTCCTACCCCCACCCCCGGCTGATGCCGGACTTCTGGGAGTTCCCGACGGTCTCGATGGGCCTCGGCCCGATCAACGCGATCTTCCAGGCCCGGTTCAACCGCTACCTGCAGCACCGGGGCATCAAGGACACCAGCGACCAGAAGGTGTGGGCGTTCCTCGGCGACGGCGAGATGGACGAGCCGGAGTCGCTCGGCGCGATCTCCGTGGCGGCCCGGGAAGAGCTGGACAACCTGATCTTCGTGGTGAACTGCAACCTGCAGCGCCTCGACGGCCCGGTGCGCGGGAACGGAAAGATCATCCAGGAGCTGGAGAGCATCTTCCGCGGCGCCGGCTGGAACGTCATCAAGGTGATCTGGGGCCGGGAATGGGACCCGCTGCTCGCCGCCGACACCGACGGCGCGCTGGTGAACCTCATGAACATCACCCCGGACGGCGACTACCAGACGTACAAGGCCGAGTCCGGCGGCTTCGTGCGGGAGCACTTCTTCGGCCGCGACCCGCGGACCCGCCGGATGGTGGCCCACATGGGCGACGACGAGATCTGGAACCTCAAGCGCGGCGGGCACGACTACCACAAGCTGTACGCGGCGTACAAAGCCGCGACCGAGCACACCGGCCAGCCGACGGTGATCCTCGCCAAGACCATCAAGGGTTGGACGCTGGGCAGCCACTTCGAGGCGCGCAACGCCACCCACCAGATGAAGAAGCTCAAGCTCGACGACCTCAAGCAGTTCCGGGACCGGCTCTACCTCGACATCCCCGACGACGTGCTCGACCCGGTGCTGCCGCCGTACATCCAGCCGAAGCCGGAAGAGCACGAGTACATGATGGAGCGGCGCAAACAGCTCGGCGGCTCGGTGCCGTCACGCAGCCGCACGGTGATCCCCCTCGATCTGCCCGGCGACGACGCGTACGCCGACCTCAAGCGTGGCTCCGGCAAGCAGAAGGTCGCCACCACGATGGCCTTCGTCAGGCTGATCAAGGACCTGATGAAGGACAAGAGCACCGGCAAGCGCTGGGTCCCGATCGTCCCGGACGAGGCGCGCACCTTCGGGATGGACTCGCTGTTC
>WHSM01000590.1 GCA_009380105.1 Micromonosporaceae bacterium | reverse complement strand
CGTCGATCCCGGGACCGACGACCCGTTCCGGGGCTTGTACGTGGCGGACGCTGAGGTCGACGCGCTGCTGGACGACACGAGACGCCGGCCGGCCCTCCACCCCGACCCCGGCGGCGCTTCCGACCCGGCCCACGCTGCGGACACTGCGGACGCTGTCGACGCTGCCGGCCGGCTCGGGCACCTGGCCCGCGCCTTCGGCTTGACCGGGTTCGACGTGGAGATCCTGCTGGTCGCCCTGGCTCCCGATCTGGACCCGAGCTTCGAGCGGCTCTACGCGTACCTCCAGGACGACGTCTCACGACGGCGGGCGTCGACCGGCCTGGCGTTGGAGTTGTGCGGCGGGCCCGGCGCCCTGGGATCGGCCCGGCTGCGGCTGATGTCGCCGGCGCCGCTGGTGACCGGCGGCCTGGTCCTGGTGGAGGAGACGGAGCGGCCGTCCCTCACCCGTAGCCTCCGCGTGCCGGACCGGGTGCTGGCGTGGCTGTTGGGCCATGACGAGCCGGGCCCGGACGTCGCCGCGCTGTCAGCGACGCCCAGCGGGGCGCCCGTCGGCGATCCGAGCGTCCTCGCCCGCGCCCTGCGGGAGGGCACGCTGCTGACGTACCTGCAGGAGCCGGCCGGCGGCGCCGGCCTGTCCCTGGCAGCGGCCGCGGTCGCGCAGGCCGACTCGCGTGTGCTCGCCGTCGACCTCACGCGGCTGGACCCGGCCACGCCAGCGTCCGGGGTGGCCGCGCAGTGCGCGCTGGAGGCCCGGCTGACCGGCGCGGTGCTGATCGCGGGCCCGGTCGAGACGTTGGCCGAGCAGAGCCCGGCGGCGGTGCGCGCCTTCGCGGAGCTGCCCGCGCCGGTGGTGCTGCTGGGCACCCGCACCTGGGATCCGCGGTGGTCGACGCGAGTGCCTCTGATGTTGACCGCACCGGCGCCGACCGCCGGTGAGCGGAGCGCCATCTGGCGAGCGTCCCTCGACGGAGCGCTCGCCAAGGGCTGCGACCCGGCGGCGGCGACGACCCAGTTCCGGCTCGCCCCAGAGCAGGTTGCCCGGGCCGCGGCCGCCGCGGCCCTGCACGCCCGGTCACATCGGCAGCCGGTGACGGCCGAGGACCTGCGGCACGGCGCGCGGGCGCAGAACGCCGCCGGCTTGGAGCGGCTGGCACGGCGGGTCGAGCCGAAGGTCCACTGGGACGATCTGGTGCTCACGGGGCCGGTGGCGACCCAGTTGCGGGAACTGGTCGGACGGGTGCGTCAACGCGAGCGCGTGTACGGCGACTGGCGGCTCGGAGCGTCCTCGTCGAAGGGCCAGGGGATCAAAGCGCTCTTCGCCGGCGAGTCCGGCACCGGCAAGACCGTCTCCGCGGAGGGGATCGCCGCCGACCTGGGCCTCGACCTGTACGTGATCGACCTGTCCACAGTGGTCGACAAGTACGTCGGCGAGACCGAGAAGAACCTGGACCGGATCTTCGCCGAGGCCGACCAGGTCAACGGAGTGCTGCTGTTCGATGAGGCTGACGCGCTGTTCGGGAAGCGCTCCGAGGTCAAGGACGCGCAGGACCGGTTCGCGAACGTCGAGGTGGCGTACCTGCTGCAGCGGATGGAGTCCTTCGACGGACTGGCGGTGCTGACCACGAACCTGCGCTCCAACATCGACGAGGCGTTCCTGCGCCGGATCGACGCGATCGTGGAGTTCCCGATGCCGGAGCAGCCGGACCGGCGGCGGCTGTGGGAGCTGAACCTGCCGGCGTCGATGCCGCTCGGTGACGACCTCGACCTCGACTTCCTGGCCCGGTCGTTCAAGCTCTCCGGCGGCAACATCCGCAACATCGCGGTGGGCGCGGCTTTCCTCGCGGCCGACGCCGGTCGCCCAGTCGAAATGACTGATTTGGTACGGGCGACAGAACGCGAATACCGCAAGCTCGGCCACATGGTCGTGGCCGACGAGTTCGGCCCCTACTACG
>WHSM01000529.1 GCA_009380105.1 Micromonosporaceae bacterium | reverse complement strand
CGATGTGGTAGCGCCACTTCGCGCTCGGCAGGCCGGCGACGCGCACCAGGAACTCGAACCGGCTCGGCCGGTCAGCGGCCGTCACGGTGCACACGGTCGTCCAGACGCGGCCACGGTGCCTGTTCACGCCCCGGAACCGCGCCCCGACGGCAGGGCCGGCGAGGCCGTCCAGCCACTTGTTGCGGGCGACCTCCGCGGCCCACGTGGCCATCTCAGGGACGTCGGAGACCAGGTCGTACACCAGCTCGGGCGGGCTGCGATGTCGATGCTGCTCTGCGCGGTCGAGACGACCATCTCGGGCCTCCTTGGTCACCTGCTGGTAATGCTGGTCGAAACGCGTCGCCGGCGCCAGTCCATCGAGTGGCAGGTCACTCCCGGCGACTCCCGCCTGGCAGGCTCGCCGCGGGTCGGCGCGTCACTCCCGGCAGCCGGACGGGGCCCGCTCACGCGCCGGCGTGTCCGCCACGTGAGGTGAGAGCGCCGCCACCCATTGGCCGGGCTCGGGCAGCGACTTCGGCACGGTGACCGACACCGGGACCTCCCGGTCCAGGGTGGTCCAGACGGTGCCCTCGCGAGTCTTCTTCGGCAGCCAGCAGGCCCCGGAGAGCGGGTACACCACCGCGGTCGAGGTTTTGGGCAGCGTCACCGGCTCGACGCCGCAACGGAGCAGGATCGGCGGTTCCCCGTACGCGGCGTTCTGTTCGGCGCCGGAGGTGACCACGCGCTGGGGCAGCTCGCGGATCGTGGACGGAAGCTTGGCCAGCAGCGCCCGGCACACTGTGGCCGCGCGCGGAGCCAGGTCGCGTGAGGCCATGGTGACCGGCCCGCTCGGCACAGGCGTGCGGGCGGCGTCGGGCGTGCGGGACGCGTCCGGGGCCCCGGGGCCGCCGAGCAGCCACAGCAGCAGCGCGGCGGTCAGCAGCGCCGCCGGGATCGCGACCAGGGTGGCGATGCGCGCCGCCCGCCGGGTGTCAGGATCAGCCATCACAGGTCGTGGGGCCAGAGCGGATCACGCCGACGAGTCGGTCACAGGTGCACAACGGAGCAGGTGAGCGTGCGGGTGATGCCGGGCACCGCCTGGACCTTGCTGACCACCATCTTGCCCAACTCGTCGACGTTGCGCGCCTCGGTCAGAACCACCACGTCGTACGGCCCAGTGACCGCGTCAACCCGGGCGACACCCGAGATCCCTCCGATCGCCGCGGCCACGTCACTGGCCTTGCCGACCTCGGTCTGGATGAGGATGTACGCCTGCACCACAACACGACTCCTTCTTCTTGTCGGCGCCGGAAGGGATACCGCGCCAGAAAACTACCGTACGAGCCGGACCACGAGGGCAACACCGAAAAGCCAGGTTGGGGGATGATCCGGTAATGACCATCGGCGAGACCGGAGAGTTCGGGTTGATCTCCCGCATCATCGCACGAACGGTTGCGGGACCTGCGTGTTTGCTCGGCCCAGGCGACGACGCCGCTGTGGTCGCCGCCCCGGACGGCCGGGTGGCAGCCTCCACCGACGTGCTGGTGGAGGGTCGGCACTTCCGGCGGGACTGGTCGACAGCCGTCGATGTCGGGCGCCGCGCGGCCGCCGCGAACCTCGCCGACATTGCGGCGATGGGGGCCGTGCCGACGGCGCTGCTGGTGGCGCTCTGCGCGCCGCCGGACCTGGAGGTGCGCTGGGCCGAGCAGCTCGCCGACGGCCTCAACGACGAGTGCGCGTTGGTCGGAGCCTCGGTGGTGGGCGGCGACATCTCCTCCAGCCCGACGCTGACGATCGCGGTGACAGCCCTGGGGGACCTGCGCGGCGGGGAGCCGGTGCGCAGGTCCGGCGCGCGGCCCGGGGACGTGGTCGCGGTGGCCGGCCGGCTGGGCTGGGCGGCCGCCGGGCACACCATCCTGTCGCGGGGGTTCCGCTCTCCGCGCAAGCTGGTGGAGGCTCACCGCCGCCCGGAGCCCCCGTACGCGGCCGGGCCGGCGGGAGCCCGGCTCGGCGCCACCTCCATGATCGACATCTCGGACGGGCTGGTCGCCGATCTCGGGCACCTCTGCGAGGCGAGCGGGGTGGCCATCGAGTTGACCCGGGACGCGTGCGAGGTGCCGCCGCAGATGAGTGACGCCGCCGCGGCGCTCGGCGTCGACCCGTACGACTGGGTGCTCGCCGGAGGCGACGACCACGCGCTCGCGGCCACGTTCCCGGCGAACGCCGACCTCACCGGCGAATGGCGGGTCATCGGGCGGGTGCGCGACGGGTCCGGGGTCACGGTCGACGGCAAGCTGTACGAGGGCGCCGGCGGCTGGGCCCACTTCCGCTGACGCCGCGCTGACGTCACGGTGATCACCTGGGGCCGCTGACGGCTGCGTACGGTCGTGGCCGTGACCACCACAGAACAGGGCTTGACCATCGGGCCCGTGCCGTACACCGATCCTGAGGCGCAGCGGCTGATCACCGCGGCCCTGGCGGATCTGTCCGAGCGGTATCAGGGTGACGGCGACGCGACGCCGATCGTTCCGGCGCAGTTCACGCCGCCCGAAGGGATCTTCCTGATG
>WHSM01000618.1 GCA_009380105.1 Micromonosporaceae bacterium | reverse complement strand
GGTCCCGCCGGGTCAGCCGAGGTGCTTGAGCGCCTCCCGGACCGACAGCGGCGAGAGCTGAGCGCGATGCGCACGCACGAACCGGCGCACCGCGGCGGGGTTGGTCTTGCCGTGCTGGCGCAGGGCCCAGCCGATCGCCTTGCGCACGAAGAAATCCGGGTGTCCCGACTGGATGCGGCAGTAGTCGAAAAGCCGGCCGGCGTCGGTCACCTCGTGATAGTTCAGCTGGTGCAGCAGCGCGGCGCGCACCAGCCACAGGTTCTCGTGCGCGATCCAGGAGTCCATCACCTCGCCCAGGGCGGGATGAGACGAGACCAGGCTCCCGACTACCCGGGTCGCGAGCGGGTCCACGCTGTCCCACCACGACTTCGCAGTGATCAGCCGTTCCGCGTCGGTGATGAAGGCCGCGGAGAGCTGGCGAGCGCAGCGCACCAGCAGATCGCAGCCGAAGTACTGGTACTCACGCTCCGGCAGGTCCCAGCACATGTGTGCGATGTCCCGCAGGTCGGCCTCGACAGGAGCCGCCAGGCCGGCGAGCACCTCGCGGGAGAGCACGCGACGTTGCGGCGTCGGCAGCCCCAGGAAGTCGAAACGGCCACGCATGTACGCCGCCATCAGCGCCGCGCGCTCAGGATCGGCCGCGGTCCGGTAGACCGAGGTCAGCCGCTCCAGGACGGTCTGCGCAAGCGGTGTCGTCACGGCGCAAGCCTGCCATTGGATACGGTGCGCCTCATGACGACACGACCGGCGGCGGGTGGCGGCCGCGTGGTGGAGGTGCCGCCGGAGCGGATCGCGCGCTGGATCGAGAACTTCGTGGCGCGGCACGAGGGCGCGCCGAAAGCCGAGGCTAGGGCGGGCGCCCTGGTGCTGACCGCGCCGGACGGCGCCGTGGCCGAATGCCGGTTGCCGTTCGGGGACGCCGGCGTCGACGTCGCCGGTCTGGCCGCCGCCGCGACCGCGCGCCGCCGGATCGGGCTGCTCCTGGCCCGCCGCGGCGCGTACGGGGTCGGAATCGCCGACGGGGCGTCGCTGGTGTCGAGCAAGGTGGACCGGCAGTACGTGCAGGGTCGCACCGCCGCCGGCGGCTGGTCGCAGCATCGGTTCGCGCGGCGGCGGGACAACCAGGCCCGCCAGTCGGCCCAGGCCGCCGCCGACACCACGGCGCGGCTGCTGCTGCCGGAGCGGGCGCGGCTGGCGGCGGTCGTGCTGGGCGGCGACCGCAAGGCGGTCGAACTGGTGCTCTCCGACCGGCGGCTGGAGCCGCTTCGCGATCGGGTCGGCGGCTGGTTCCTGGACGTGACTGAGCCGCGCCGCGCGGTGCTGGAGGAGGCGGCTCGGCAGGCTCGGATGGTGCGGATCACGCTGACCGACTGACATCGGCCGCCGCGGCCGCTACCCGGGCGCGGCCGGGCCGAGCGTGCTTTCCCGGGCCGACAGCTTGTGCCCGGCGAACAGCTCGCGGGGCGGGGTGTCCCGGTCCCCGCCGAGCCGGTCGGCGAGCAGTTCCACCGCCACGCGCCCGACCTGCTCCTTGTCGGGCTTGACCGTGGTGAGCGTCGGGGTGGCGTACCGGCCGTCCTCGATGTCGTCGAAGCCGACCAGC
>WHSM01000500.1 GCA_009380105.1 Micromonosporaceae bacterium | reverse complement strand
GGTGTCTCGCTGTCGATCCGGCGCGGAGAGACGTACGGCCTCGTCGGCGAGTCCGGCTGCGGTAAGACCACGCTCGGCCGTGGGCTGCTCCGGCTGGTGGAGCCGACCTCGGGACACATCCGCTTCGACGGCGTCGAGATCCGCGAGTTGCGCGGCGAGCAGCTGCGCAGGATGCGGCGCCGGATGCAGATGGTCTTCCAGGATCCGCTGTCCAGCCTCGATCCTCGCCAGACCGTCGAGTCCCTGCTCACCGAAGGGCTCAAGGCTCACAACATCGACAGCGAGGGCGGCCGGCTGATTCTGGACGGCCTGGACGCGGTCGGGCTGCCGCGCGGGGCGCTGCGGAAGTACCCGCACGAGTTCTCCGGTGGTCAGCGCCAGCGGATCGGCGTCGCTCGGGCGTTGGTCCTGGATCCCGATCTGATCGTCGCCGACGAGCCGGTCAGCGCCCTCGACGTGTCGATCCAGGCGCAGGTCATCAACCTGCTGGAGCAGATTCAGGCCGAGCGTGGTCTGACGTACCTGGTGATCGCGCACGACCTCGCGGTGGTGCGCCACATCAGCGACACCGTCGGCGTGATGTACCTCGGGGCGCTGGTGGAGGAGACCGGCAGCGACCAGTTGTACCACCAGCCGCTGCACCCGTACACCAGGGCGCTGATGAGCGCGGTCCCGGTCCCGGACCCGGAGGTCGAGGACCGCCGGGAGCGGATCCTGCTCACCGGGGACCTGCCGTCACCGGCGAATCCGCCGCCCGGATGCCGGTTCCACACCCGCTGCCCGTGGCGACAGGAGACCCGCTGCCACGACGAGCGGCCGGAGCTGCGGGAAGTGCAGCCTGGGCACCGGGTGGCCTGCCACTGGACCGAGGACATCCGTGACGGCAAGATCCAGCCGCACGAGGTGGAGCCGGTCGTCGTGACGGGCGGAGAGGCGCTCGCCGGCCCGTCGGTGCTGCGGGAAGAGGCCAGCATCTCCGGCATGCTCCGGCCCGGCGGCGGCGGGGACTAGAAACGGCCTGGCAGACCCACGGACAAGCGAGGTCAGCCGCAGCGGCCGAGCATCTCACCCAGCGCTGACTTCTCGGCGCTGGTGATCGTCAGCTGATAGTGATGTTTCACGTCGGTCCAGTGCCGGGCGTAGTCGCACCACCAGTCGGTGTTCGAGGGACGCCACTGCGACGGATCTTGGTCGCCCTTGGCGCGGTTGCTGCTTGCGGAGACCGCGATCAGCTGGCCGCGCTTCATATCGTTGGCGAAGGTCTCGCGCTTCTCGTCGGTCCACTTGTTAGCCCCGGAGCGCCAGGCGTTGGCGAGGGGCACCATGTGGTCGATGTCGATGCCACGGGCCTCGTCGATCGAGCGTTTGTCGTACACGCTGTGCCACCGGCCGCGGGTCGACGCGCAGTCCTCGTCCGTCTCGACGCCTTCGCCGTCGCGCTTGAGGACGATCTCGCGGGTGGTGCAGTTGTCGCCCTGGCTGCTCCAGTGCGGGAAGTGTTCCCTGCTGTAGCCGCGCATCGAGCCGGCCCGGCCAACCGTCAGCTCTTCAAGCTGCGCGCGTGTCCTGCTCAGCGGTGGTGGGGCCGGCATGCCGCTGGTGTTCGCGGCGCCGCCGTCGCCGCGGCCGTCGGCCATGCCGGGGATCGCGGCGCCGGTCGGCAGCTCGACGTAGCTCAGCCCGATCGCGACGAGGACGACGAGCATTGCCAAGCCGCCCAGGAGCGCACGCCAGTGCTTGCGTTGCATGAGTGCGCTCCCAGGGGGTAGTCGCCGGTTTGCGACTCATCATGCCTGGTTAGCCCTGACTGAGGGAATAGGGCACAGCTCACGCTAGTCGTCCGGAATCTCCGGTTTGAGATGCGCGGGATCCGGCTCGGGTCGTGCTATGCGGCGTCGGCTACGCCGTCTCGGGCGTCCAGCCTTCGGAGCCCGGCGGCACAGGCCCGCCCCGCGAGAGGACGCTCACCATGAGCTGGTGCACCGCCCCCGCGGCCGCCGGGTCCGGTAGCGAGCCTTCGCCGCCCGCCACGGCGTACCACTCGTCTGCGCCCTGGTACTGCACGCGCAGCGTCAGCGCGCCGGTGTCCGAGACCTCGGTGCGCAGCGTGAGGTCGCCGGTGACAACCCCGACCTCGGCGGTCATCACACCGCCGGGGCCGGGGGTGAAGTCAGAAGTGAACTCCATCCGCGTCCTTCGCCATGAGTTGTGGCAACTAGCAATAGCTCATCATGCTGTACAGGGCGGACTTCTCCGAACTGGTGACGGTCAGATAGTAGTCGTACTTCACGTCGATCCAGTGGCGCGCGTAGTAGCACCACCAGTTGGTGTTCGATGGGCGCCACTGCGACGGGTCCTGGTCGCCCTTGGACCGGTTGCTGCTTGCGGAGACCGCGATCAGCTGGCCCCGGTTGAGGTCGTTGGCGAATGTCCTTCGCCGGTCGGTGGTCCAGTTCTTGGCGCCGGACCGCCAAGCGTTGGCCAGCGGCACCATGTGATCGATGTCCACGCCGGACGCCGGGGACACCCAGACCCGATCGTAAACGCTGTACCAACTACCGCTTGTCGGGTAGCAGTTGGCGTCGGTGACCACGTTGGTGCCGTCGCGTATGAGCACGACCTCACGGGTGCTGCAGGTCCCGTACTGCGTGATCCAGTGCGGGAACTTGTCCCGGCTGTAACCGTCCATGGACAGGGGCGCCGCGACCCGCAAGGCGTTGAGCTGGCTGTACGACGTCGATACGGCCGGTGGCGCAGGGGGATAGGCGACGGCCTGGCCAGCGGTCCCGATCAGGACTCCGACGACCATCGCGAGGACGAGAAGGATTCTTCGCACGATCCTCACCACTTCCTCTGTAG
>WHSM01000248.1 GCA_009380105.1 Micromonosporaceae bacterium | reverse complement strand
GAGACCCCTGAGTTCGCGCCTTCCGCGCTGGATGCGCTGCGCGAGCCCTTGGAGAAGGGGGAGATCACGCTCGCGCGGGCGCGTGGCGGAGCCCGTTATCCGGCGCGGGTGCAGCTGGTGCTCGCGGCCAACCCCTGTCCCTGCGCGACCCCAGCCGGCGACCAGGCGTGCACGTGCACCGCCGCGGCGCGCCGCCGGTACCTGGGCCGCATGTCCGGACCGCTCCTGGACCGGGTGGACCTGCAGGTGAAGCTGCTGCCGTTCTCCGCCGCGGCGCTACGCTCCGACACCGAGCCCCCGGAGGGCTCCGCGGCCGTGGCCGAGCGCGTGCTCAAGGCCAGGTCGGCGGCGGCGGACCGCTGGGGCGCGGCGGGACAGCGCTGGACGGTCAACGCCGACGTGCCCGCCAGTCTGCTGAGTGCCGCTCCGTGGCGGTTGCCTCGCTCGGCGACGTCGCCAGCGGAGCGGTACGTCGACCGCGGGAGCCTCTCGGCGCGTGGCTATCACAGGGTTCTGCGGATCGCCTGGACACTCGCGGATCTCGCCGGGCGCGACCGCCCCGATCTGGGCGACGTCAGCGAAGCGATCGAGCTGCGGGTGAGGGGAGCGGCGCGATGACGGCCGGTCAGCACGTGTCGGCGCCCGACGAGTCGGGGCGCGAGACCCGGCGGGCTCGGGTGGCGCTGGCGTGCCTGTTCGAGCCTGGCCGCCTCGACCTCGGAGAGCTGGTCGCCGAGCTCGGCCCGGTCGAGGCTTTGGCCCGGGTGCGGGACGGGTCAGGGCCGGATCGACTCTGCCGGATCGCCCAGGTGCGCGCTGGTCGAGACATCGGCCGGATCGAGGAGCACGCCGGCCGGCTCGACGCGCGCGTGGTGATCCCTGAAGACGACGAGTGGCCCGATCAGACAGCAGATCTGGTCCGGCTGAGCCGGCGGCATCATGTGGACTACTTCCCGCCGCTGTGTCTGTGGGTGCGCGGGGAGCCGCGACTGGACGAGGCCCTGGCGCGATCGGTTGCCGTGGTGGGAGCCAGGGCCGCCACCGAGTACGGCGCACACGTGGCGTCCGAGATCGGATTTGGGCTCGCGGATCGTGGCTGGTCGGTGGTTTCCGGCGGCGCGTACGGCATCGACGCGGCCGCTCACCGCGGCGCCCTTGCAGCCGGCGGGGTCACGGCGGCGGTGTTCGCGTGTGGGGTCGACCACGCGTACCCGGTGGGCCACGTCGGGCTCTTCGAGCGGATCGTGGACGAGGGCGGGCTACTGGTCAGCGAGTGGCCGCCCGGCGTCACACCGGGCAGGCACCGATTCCTGGTGCGGAACCGCCTGATCGCGGCCGTCACCCGCGGCACGGTGGTCGTCGAGGCCGCCGCTCGCAGCGGCTCGCGCGCCACGCTGCACCGGGCGCGCGGCATGGGACGAGCGGTGATGGCCGTGCCGGGCCCGGTCACGTCCGCGATGAGCGTGGGGGCCCACCTGGAGGTGCGGGAGGAACGCGCGCGTCTGGTGACCGGTGTGGCGGAGATCCTCGAGGAAGTGGGCCGGATCGGCGACGACCTGGCTCCGGTGCCCCGCGGTGGCGCGCAGCCGCGGGACGCGCTCGGGCCGCAGGCCGCGCAGGTGTTGGACGCGGTTCCAGCGGCCGGGTACGTCACAGCCGAGCAGATCGCGTCCCAGGCGGGAGTGCCGATCAGCGACGTGCTGCGGACGATGCCGCTGCTGGTGCTGGCCGGGATGGTCGAGGAGGTCGACGGGCGGTTTCGGCTGGCGGCGGCGCACCAGGCGCCCACCTCCGCGGCTCACCGCCCGACGCCTGAGCTGCGCTGACCGGCGTGACGCGGAAGCGCTCACCGGCATGGCGCAGGATCGCGTTGCCGGGGTTGCGGCGCGGTAGTGCGTTGGCTTGACGGCGCGGCGGCGGGCGGCGCGTTGGCTTGACGACGCGTGCGGAGCACCGGAGTGTGCACAGAATGGGTGCCAGACCGTCGACTGAGCGGACCCGCGCAGGGTTGTCGCCCGGGATGGCCGCGGCCGTCGATCGGTTCGAGCGGCACCTGGTCAGTGAACGCAGCCGCTCCCCGCACACCGTGCGTGGCTATCTGACAGATGTCGTGTCGCTGTGCGACCACGCCGCCCGGATGGGGCACGCCGACCCGCGCCAGCTCGATGTGCAGACGATCCGCAGTTGGCTGGCGCGGCTGCGGGCCTCGGGCGCGGCTCGCAGCACCCTGGCCCGGCGCGCCGCCGCGGCCAGAGCGTTCTGCGGCTGGGCGCACCGGAACGGGCTGATGTCGCGCGACCCCGGCCAATTGCTCGCCAGCCCGAAAGGCCGCCGGGACTTGCCGACGGTGCTGCGCGCAGACCAGGCGGCAGCGCTGATGGACACCTCGGAAGACGAGTCGCCGATCGGGCTGCGCGACCATCTGGTGCTGGAACTGCTCTACGCCACCGGCATCCGGGTCAGCGAGCTGTGCGGCCTCGACGTCGACGACGTGGATCGCGCCAGGCGTGTGGTGCGGGTGCTCGGAAAGGGCGCGAAGGAGCGCTCGGCGCCGTACGGTGCCCCCGCAGAACGGGCGCTCGACGCCTACCTCAGGCGAGGGCGATCCGGGTTGGCCTCGGACGGCAGCGGCCCCGCGCTGCTACTCGGGGCGCGCGGCCGGCGCCTCGATCCCCGGTCGGTGCGGCGCATCCTGCGAGCCGGCAACGCCCAGGCCGGCACGCCGCAGGTCTCGCCGCACGGCCTGCGCCACTCGGCCGCCACGCACCTGCTCGAAGGCGGCGCCGACCTGCGCAGCGTCCAGGAGTTGCTCGGTCACGCCAGCCTCGCCACCACCCAGATCTACACGCACGTCTCCGCGGAGCGACTACGCCGCATCTACCAGCAGGCGCACCCCCGTGCCGAGTGAGCGACCCTTAACCGGGCGGATTGTCGTCGCGGGTGAGCGGCAGCAGCCGTACCCGTCCCAGGCCCAGCAGCGAGAGCGGGTCGAGGTACGTCTCCCCGTGCCGGAGCCCCCAGTGCAGGCACGCGACCGCCGGGCAGCCGCGGTGCCCCGGGCTGAGCCGCCCGATCGGATCACCGGCGCGCACCGCTTGCCCTACCGCGACCAGAGGTTCGAGCGGCTCGTACGTGGTGCGCAGCCCGTTGCCGTGCCGGACGCTCACCACGCCTCGCCCGGCGAGTGAGCCGGCGAAGTGCACCACGCCGTCACCGGCGGCCCGGACCGTCGCGCCACCGGTCGCCGCGAGATCGACGCCACGATGGCCCGCCGCCCACGGTTTCGGCGGAGGCTCGAACGGCCGGGTCACCCTGGGCTGAGCGTCCAGTGGCCAGCCGTATCCCATGACTGGGACGGCACGGACCGGACCGTTCTCTTCGGCGCCGGCGGGGGCGCCGAGGAGAACAGCCGTAGCGATCAGCGCGAGCCCCGCCAGCACACCACCCGCCAGGCACAGGCTGCCCAGCCACCGCCGTGCCCGCTGGCGGAGGGGTGGCAGCGGACGCGGGTTGCCGGGGCTCGCGACAGGGCCGGGGGTTCCGACGGCGGGCGGCCGGGCCGTGCCGATCCGCGAGACGCTGTCGCGCGGCGAGACTGCGACGCCGGGTGGCGGGATGTCGTGGCGTCGCAGGCCGCGCTGTGCGCCAGCGCCACGGCGGGCCTGACGGCGGTCGGAACGGACGGCGGGGTTCGGATCGCTGATTCGCATGTCGCAGAGCCTCGCCAGCCGGTGCGGCGTCGGCAACACCATGAATCGGCGACTGTGGACAGCGAGGGTGGGCTGTGGACAAGCTGGCGATCACACGCCGACTCTGCTACGTCGTGGCGGTTCTCTCCGCGAAGGCGTGGCGAGGAGCCAGGCGTGCGTCGGGCTCCTCACGTACCAGCCCGGAGAGAAGCAGGACCACAACGGGCGCTGCGTTCTGCCAGCGTCGCGGGATGCGCATCGTCGGCGTCTCGCCCGGCGCCGTGGACGCGGCTCGCGCGCTCAAGCCGTCCATTCCGGTGATCGGCGGGTACGGCATCGAACTGCACGACGAGCTGACCCTGGAGCTGGCGGTCACGCCCTGAGCCGGCGCAGCCGAGCGGCGGCGTCGGCGAGCACCTCCGGTCGCTTGCAGATCGCGAACCGCACGATCCGCCGGCCCGCCTCCGGGTCGTCGTAGAAGACCTGCGTCGGCACGGCGACGACCCCGCAGCGCTCCGGCAGCGACCGGCAGAACGCCACCCCGTCGCCGGCGCCGAGCCCGGAGATGTCGGCGGTGACGAAGTAGCTTCCCTCCGGCCGGAACACCGAGAATCCCGCGTCGTCGAGGCCGTCGCAGAGCAGGTCCCGCTTGGCTTCCATGTCGGCTTGATATTCGCGGAAGTACGCCTCCGGAAGCCGCAGCGCCACCGCCACGGCCGGCTGCAGCGGGGCGGCGTTGACGAAGGTGAGGAACTGCTTGACCCGCAACACAGCCGCGACCAGCTCGGGAGGGCCGCTGGCCCACCCGACCTTCCACCCGGTGCACGAGAACGTCTTGCCGGCCGAGGAGATCCGCAGTGTCCGCTCCCGCATCCCGGGCAGCGTCGCGAGCGGGAGGTGGGGCGAGTCGGCGTCGGAGAAGACCAGGTGCTCGTACACCTCGTCGGTCACCGCGAACACGTCGTGCTCGACGCAGAGTGAGGCGATCAGCGCCAGCTCGTCGCGGGTGAAGACCTTGCCTGTCGGGTTGTGCGGGGAGTTCAACAACACCATTCGGGTACGGGGTCCGAACGCTGCCCGCAGCGCGTCGGCGTCGAAGCGGTATCTGCCGTCGACGGGCCGCAGCGTCACCGGCCGGCGGGCCGCTCCGGCGAGGGCGATCGACGCGGCGTAGGAGTCGTAGTAGGGCTCGAAACACACGACTTCGTCACCGGGCTCGCACAGCGCCAGGATGCTGGCCGCGATCGCCTCGGTGGCGCCGGCGGTGACGAGCACCTCGCCGTCCGGGTGATAGTCCAGTCCCCACCATCGGCGCTGGTGCGCGGCGATGGCCTGTCGCAGCTCCGGGACTCCGGGGCCGGGAGGGTACTGGTTGCGCCCGCTGGCGAGCGCCTCCGCCGCCGCGTCGAGCATCTCCTTCGGCCCGTCGGTGTCGGGGAAGCCCTGGCCCAGGTTGACGGCCCCGGTCTTCACGGCGAGCGCCGACATCTCGGCGAAGATGGTGGTGCCGAATTCGCGCATCCGCGCCACCAGCGGATCCGGACGGGATTCAGACATACAGCGCAGCCTACGCAAAGCCAAGCCCCGCCGGAGCGCTCGACAGCTGCGGGGCCGACCCGTCCCGCTACGGATAGTGACGCTGACGCAGTGACACACGCCAGACGTAGCGGTCGGTCTGCCCGGTGTCATACGGTGCCGGACTGTGGACACTCATGGCCGGCAACACCCCGACGAACGCGAACCCTGGTTCCGCACCGACCCGCCAGCCGACTTCTCCGATCTCGGGGGTCAGCCCGTCGCGCCCGGCTCCTGGGCGCCGGGCGCGGACCCGCTGACCGGGCCGCTGCCCCCCGGTGGGGGCGAGATGCGGCCCGCGCTCGCCGAGCCGCTGGAGCCGGCGCCCGCCGCGGACAACGGCGCCGCGCCGAACGTGTTGGACACGTACCAGCCAGGGCTGGTGCGTCAGCACGCCGAGCGGCTGCCCCGCTACGTCCCGCCGGCGCAGCCGACGCCGGGGTCCGCCCCGCCCGCCTCAGCCCCACCGGCGCCGTCGGAGCTGCCCCCGGGCGCCCCATTCGACTCCAGCACAGGGGCGCTGCCGACGGTCGCGCCGCCGTTCGGGGCTCCGGCGGACGCGGGCCACGGGGATCGGCGCGGCGGGCTCGGAGACGCCGAGGCCGGCATCCCGTCCTCGCTCGTCCCGATGCTGTCCCACGAGGAGGCCGTGCCTGCCGCGTCGCCGGCTCTGGGCAGCCCGCCGGGGACCGGCACGCCGGGCCAGCCCGCGCCCGGAGCGCCTCTGGACCCGGCGCAGCCCACTGCGGCGTACCCCCGCTTGGACAGCGCCCAGCAGCGCCCGCCGCAGCCGGCCGGCAATCCGGCCGTGCTGGTCGCGGTGGTGCTCGGCACGCTCCTGGCCGCGGCGCCGTCCGTGCTGCTGCTCTACCAGTCGGCCCTCGACGCGTCCGCGGCCTCGGCCTCAGGCGTCGTCTCCGCGACCCTCATGCTGATCGGGCTGCCGATCCTCGCCGCCGGCGTTTATCCATTGCTGAGCGGCGGCCTCGACGCCGTGATCCCCGCCGAGCGGACGGGCGTGCGGGCGCTGCTGACGCCGCCTGCGGCGTATCTCGCGCTGGGCGTGTCGCTGCTGCTCGCGGCCGGGCTCGCCGCCAGTTGACCGCATCGCCCGCTGACCGCGCGGCCGGTCGGGTCGTAAGGGTCGGCCGACCGCGCGCTCCTAGCGCTGGGCGGACAGGTCCAGCCAGACCAGCCGGTGGTCGGACGTGGGGAAGCCGCCCGGAAGGGTCGGGTCGAAGTCGCCGACCAGCCGGAACAGCGGGTCGTCCCGAACCGGCCAGAACACCCCGGCCCCGGTGATCCGTTGCCGATTGTCGGGCAGCACGTAGTCCGCGCGGAGGTTG
>WHSM01000384.1 GCA_009380105.1 Micromonosporaceae bacterium | reverse complement strand
GCGCGAACTCCGGCATCACCACGATCTCGCACGGATCGTCGACCAGAGACACCAGATCGTGCGCGGTCACGAACAATGTGGTCTCGGCCAGGGCGTCCCCGGCCCTGCCCACGATCGTGGCGTCGTCCGGGCGGTCCTCGGCGATCTGCGCCAGCGCTGCCCGCACAGTGGCGTCGTCTGGCGAGCCGCCGGTCAACTCAGCCGCGGCGAGCCGGATCTGCTCGGTGACCCGGTCCAGGTTGGCCCAGGCGCGGTCGGCCAGCTCGCTTGCCGACAACTCGCTGTCCAACGTGTGCCAGAGCCGGGCCTCCCACAACGGCCGGCCCAGCCGGGGATCGCGGCCAGGGTCGCCCGACTCCAGCTGCCGCCGCAACCAGCCGTCGAACTCTCCCAGCGCGGCGAGCGCTCGCTGCCGCGCGGCGTCGAGCCGCCAGTCGGCGACGCGCGCCTCCGACGCCAGCGCCGGGACCTCGTCACGGATCAGCGCGGCCACGCCCGCGAACTGCCCGGTCGCGGTCTCCAGGTGGATCGCCGGGCACTCGTCGAGCACCCCGGCCGCCACAGCCAGGGCGTCCGGGATCAGCTCCAGCCGCGCCGTCAGCGACTCCAGCCGCTCCGCCGCCGGGGCGGGCGGCCGGCGAAGCTCCCGAGTCCCGGGCGTGACGCTTCGAGGGAGTCGGGAGCTTCGTTTGAGCAGCCCGTGCAGCAGCGGCCCCGGGTTGTGGGCGAGCGGGTTCCACTCGTACCCCCGAATCTCCTCCAGCTCGAAGAGACGGCGGTCGACCAGGCCGGTCAACAGCGCGTAGTCCACAGCCTCCTCGGGCGTGAGGAACTCCGTGTCCAGCTCCGCCAGCGCGTTCGACGCCTCCCGCAGCATCGTGATCTGGGCCCGGGTCGAGTCGGAGGACCAGTCCGGCAGCCGCTGGTCGCCGCGGTGATCGCCCGTGTAGTGCGCCAGCAGCGGATCGGAGTCCAGGAGCGCGTCGATGACGCGCTCGGCGAGCGGCACGAACGGTTGCAGCATTCACGGCACGTTACCCGGGAGGGATCGCGGAGACGCGGCGACATCTAGCCCGTCCCCGCGACCCCCACGGCCGCTCAGTCCCCGGCCCCGGCTGGTGGCGGTGAGCACGTACGGTGGCACAGATCGGGGATGGAACCCCGGCACGGGGGCCATAACGTAGGTCCCGTCGCTGCGGGGCGGGCACGATCCACGCAGCCGAGCAGTCGAAACGGGCAGGCACGAGGCAGACCTCGCAGGGAGGGGCAGTAACGATGAGCGACGACTACAGCGTGAACATCGACATGGACGGCGACGGCACGTTCGACGACGTCAACGCCGAGTCCGACGGCGACGGCGGCTACGTCATCACCGGCGACCAGGACGGGGACGGCCGGGTGGACTTCGTGGCCCACGACGAGGACGGCGACGGCATCGTCGAGGAGGCCTACTACGACACCGACGGTGACGGCAAGGCCGACCAGCACTGGACCGACGCGGACGGCGACGGCTACCTGACCGAGGTCGAGATGGACCGCAACGGCGACGGCAGCATCGACGGCGTCGCCTCCGACCGCAACGAGGACGGCCAGATCGACAAGGCCACCCTCGACAACAACTACAACGGCAAGGCCGACACCTACGTCGCCGACGACAACTACGACGGCAAGGTCGACACCTACGGCGTCGACTCCGACGAGGACGGCCAGCTGAACAAGACTGTCAGCGACACCGACTACGACGGCACATACGACCAGGCGAAGTACGGCGACCCGGAGACCAACCCGCTAGCCGGCGGCGCCAAGTAACCCAACCCAGGGCGGGGCCCGGCGCTGACGCGCCGGGCCCCGTCCTTTGCACGGTTTATCGATAACTCGTTGCTTCAGAGGGGCCTGGGTTCAACGGGGTGCGAAGCAACGAAAACTCCACAAACCACGGACGCCGTCACACGCTTTGGGATTCGGCTTTGCGGACGTCCTTGGCGTACGTCAGCGCCGCCTGGCGCAGCGCGCCCTCCGCGTCCAGCCCCGCCTCGCCAGCGGCGGCGGTCTGCGCCAGCAAGGTCGCGCCGAGGGCGGGCTCGTCCCGGGTCGGGTCGGCCGGCGCCTCGGGGACCGGCACGGCGATCCCGGCCTTGCGCGCCCGGGACAGCAGCTTCGCGGCCAGCGCCAGCGCCGGCTGGGACAGCGCCACGCCGTCCATCACAGACTCCCGCGACTTCTCCGCTTTCTTGATCTCTTCCCAGTTCGCGGCCACGTGCTCGGCGCCGTCCACCTCCACGCTTGAGAACACATGCGGGTGCCGTCTGACCAGCTTCTCGACCAGATCCCCTGCCACGTCGTCGATCGACCAGCGCTCGTCGTCAGGCAACTCCTCGGCGATCCGGGAGTGGAACGCCACCTGCAGCAGCACGTCGCCCAACTCCTCGCGCAGCGCCGCCAAGTCGCCGCGGACCATCTCGTCGTACGCCTCGTACACCTCTTCGAGCAGATAGTGCGCCAACGACCGGTGGGTCTGTTCGGCGTCCCACGGACAGCCACCCGGCGAGCGCAGCCGGTCCATCACGGCGACCACGTCCAGCAGCCGGGCGCCGGGCGGATCCCAGGAGCCGTACACCAACTCCAGCTCCGCGCTGCCCGGCTCGCTCGCCAGCCGCAGCCCGACCCGGCGGGCCACCGCGGGATCGCCGTCCGGCCCGGCCAGCCACACCACCGTCGGGGCCGGGTCGGCCAGCAGCGCCTCGGCGGCCACCTGCGCCTCGCCGCCGACCACCTTGACCTCCACCCCGGCGGCACGCAACGCGCCGGCCTGCGGCGAGTCGGCGGCGGCGTACACCGGGGCGGCCCGCACCAGGTCCCACGCCTGGGCGGTGAGCAGCCCAGCGGGCAGCCGCGGCGAGGTCACCAGCAACACGATCCGATCCGGCATGCCGGCAACGCTACCGGCCACACCGATCCCGGCCGGTGGCCGGCGCCGCTCCACGTAGGCAGCCGAGCTGGTCAGCCGGCGTCCGCACGCCGTCGGCGCTTCACGGCCCGCAGGCCGATCCCGGCCAGGGCAGTGCCGCCGCCCAGGGCCAGCAGACCTCCCAGCGCCAGACCGGTCACCGGCAGTCCGGTGTCGCCCTCCGGGCCTTCTGCCTCACCGCCACTTCCGCCTCCAGTCGCGCTGGCGGTCGCAGCGCCCGGCGACGTCTCAGGCGGGTTGTCAATCGGCTCACCGACCGGATCATCCTTGCCGGACGCCGGCCGCAATCCCCAGCAGGAGCGCCCGGAGCAGTGCCGCAGCTCCTTGAGCCGCTTGGCGAGCCGGGCGCGCACGTCGCGGTACGCCGGGTCGGCGTGCCTGGACGCCAGCTCGTGCGGGTCCTTCTTGCGGTCGTAGAGCTCGACCTCGCCGTTGGAGTGCTTGATGTACTTGTAGCGAGCGCCGCGGACCGCCGCGTACCAGCGTTGCTTGCCCTTCGGGCCGGTCTCGAACAGCAACTGCCGCCAATCACCGGACTTCGGGTCCCGCACCAGCTCCTGCACCGGCCGGCCGTCCATGGTCAGCCCGGCCCTGGCCCGCGCGGCCCGCATGATGGTGGGCGCCCAGTCCACGTTGCTCACGGCCTGGCCGATCGTGCGGCCGGCCGGAAAGCCGGGACCGCGGATGATCAGCGGCACCCGGATCGAGGGCTCGTACGGGTGGATCTTGCCGGTCCGGATCCGGTGCTCACCGTTGAAGTAGCCGTTGTCCGAGGTGAACATGATCGTGGTGTTGGCCAGCTCGCCGCTGTCCCGCAGCTTCTTCACGATCGCGCCGACCATCTCGTCGACAGCGAGCAGCGACTCCAGCTGGGCCCGGTACCGGGTCCTGACCCTACGGGTGTCCGCAGCCGACATCCGGTCGAACTTGCGGATATGCCGGGGCTTGTCGCGCACGACCGGCTCGTCGAACGACGGTGGGCGGGGCAGCTTGCGGTCGGAGAACGCGCCCTTGTGGCGGGGGGCCGGCCGCGGGCTGTAGGCGCCGTACTTCGCGCGGATCCGGTCGCCCGCCTCCACATGCGGCGCGAGCGGCGCCACGGAGAGGAAGAACGGCTTCGAACCGGACGCCTTACGGTCGAGGTAGTTGACCGCCAGCCGACGCAGCACGTCGGTCTGGTAGTGCTTCGGCTGCTCAGAGTCCCACGTGCCGTACTTCTTCACCGTGCCGTTGTGGTTGATCTT
>WHSM01000155.1 GCA_009380105.1 Micromonosporaceae bacterium | reverse complement strand
CGACAAGCAGCGCCGCGCCGCCGCGCCGGGGATCCGCGCCCGCGCCGACCCGGCCGACCGCGCTGACCCCGCCGAAGTAGTGGTTCAGCCCCTCCCACTGGTGCACCGGATAGCCGGCGGCCTCCAACGCCGCCAGTTCGTGGGCCGGCATCCCGGTCTCGGCGTGCGCGACGCCGTCGTGCACGTGGAAGCGGGGCCGTGCGATCGCCTCTGCGGGATCCAGCCCGTCGATCAGCACCCCGACCAGCGTGTGCGCCAGGGCCGTGCGGATCCGGGACGCGCCCGCGGCGCCGATCGCCAGGACCAGCTCAGCGGCGGCGCCGGGGACGCCCCCGGCGGTGACGACGAGTGGGCACATCATGCTGGACATCCGCTCACCGGGCTTGGAGTGCGCGGTGAGCAGCTCCTCCTCACCGAGCATCGAGTTCAGATGCACCCCGAAGCCCGGAAGCCAGACCCCCGCGCCCAGGCCGAGGGTCGTGGTGACCACGCACGCGTTGCCGTCAGCGTCCACCACGGAGATGTTGGTCGTGTCGCCGACGCGCGGCCGCGTCACGTCATGCAGCGCGTCGGCCAGGCGCACGGCCCGCTCCGGCCGGCTCAGCCCACGTAGCGGCGGGAGCGCCGCGATCGTCGCGACGGTGCGGTTGAGATCCGCCCGCCCGTGCACGCGGTAGCCCGCGAATTCCGCCGAGACCACAGGCAGCTCCACGACCTGGTACGCCGCCAGGTCGCTGTCGCCGAGCACCCCGCCGTCGGCCCGGATCGCCGACACTGTCGCCGAGGCGATCTCTCCGGTGTAGAAGACCTCCGGGCCCTGCTCGGCGAGCAGCCGCAGCACTCGGTCCATGCCGGGGTGGTAGAGCAGGTCCCCGCCCCGCAGCAGCGCGCCGTCCGGGGCGTAGATGGCCGCGCCGTCGCCGCGCAGCATCGCCGGAGCCAACGCCACCAGCGTGCGTGCCTGCGCGTGCGGCAGCGTGGTTCCGTGGCGCGCCAGGGCGATCGCGGCGCCGACGACGTCGGCCCACGGCAGGCGCCCCCATCGGGAGTGCAGCTCGCCGCAGCCGGCCGGCACCCCCGGGACGGCGACGCTGGGCCCGCCGAGGGCGTACCGCATTGGCACCCCGCCGAAGTTGACCTCGACCGAGGTCATCGCGCGGGGAGTCAGCTCGCAGTCCAGGCCGGGCACGGCCACGAAGAAGTCCAGGCACGTGACCGCGCCGGTCGCCGCCTCGTAGTAGGTGGCGTACCCGCCGCCGGTGATGCCGGTCAGCAGCGTCTCGGCGACGCAACTGGCCAGCGTCGCGGCCACGGCGGCGTCTGCCGCTGTGCCTCCAGCGGCGAGCACCTCCGCGCCGACCTTCGCGGTCGCCGGGTGGCCGGCTGCCACCCCGGCAGTCACCGTGATCCCCTCCTGACAAACGCTTGGCGGTCCGGCTGATCGTCCGGCGCGCTGTGCGTCCGATCATTCGTAACGCATTCGGGGGCCTGTCGGTGACTCAATGCTCAGTTGTGACCGTCTGTGCAAGTCCCGGTGACCGACTTGCGCAGGGCGTCGGAGGAATTGCTGACCGATCCGCGACACCCGCCCGGGGCGACGTGGATGGTTCGTACCCCCGTGGTCTGATGGCTCCGTGACTGCGGCGATGAGGGACACGGCGGCGGGCCAGGGCCGGCGGCCGTGCCGGTTGGTCCGCCGCCCCGTCGACGCCGCGCCCCTGGAGCTGGACGAGGCGCAGCGCCGCGTGGTCGCGCACAGCGGCGGGCCGTTGCTGGTCCTCGGCGGCCCGGGCGCCGGCAAGACCGCCGCCCTGGTCGAGTCGGCAGCCGCGCGGGTCGCGGAGGGCGCGGACCCGGAGCGGATCCTGGTGTTCGCGTTCAGCCGGCGGGCCGGCCAGCGGCTGCGGGCCCGGATCGCGACCCGGCTCGGGGTCGCTGGCGCGCCGGGCGTCGCGCGGCCCGAGCCTCAGGTGCGTACTTTTCACGCGTACGCCTTCGCGCTGCTGCGCCGGATCGCGGCCCGGCGCGGCGAGCCGCCGCCGAGGCTGCTCACCGGCCCCGAGCAGGACCTGATGATCCGCGAGCTGCTCGCCGCGGACCCGGCCGGGGTGCGCATCGGCTGGCCGGTGTCGCTGCGGCCGGCGCTGCGCACCCGCGGCTTCGCGGCGGAGCTGCGGGATCTGCTGCTGCGGGCCGCCGAGCGGGGCGTGACGCCGGAGCAGCTGGATCGGCTCGGCGCCCGGCTGGGGCGTGAGGACTGGCGGGCGGCGGCGCGGTTCGCCGAGCAGTACGCCGACGTGCTCGCGCTGCGGGACGCCACGACCCGTGGCTCGGTGGCGTACGACACGGCCGAGCTGATCCGCGCCGCCGCCGCGCAGCTCGCCGCCGACCCGGACGCGCACGCCGACGAGCGGGCCCGACTCCGGCACGTGTACGTCGACGAGCTGCACGACACCGACCCCGCGCAGTGGGAGCTGCTGCGGCTGATCGCGGGCGACGGCGGGAATCTGGTGGGGTTCGCCGACCCGGACTCGTCGACATTCGCGTTCCGGGGCGCCGATCCGGCCGAGGTGTTCGACTTCACCGAGCGGTTCCACACGCTGTCCGGCGACCCGGCGCCGGCGATCCCGCTGACGACGTGCTGGCGTTCCGGAGCGGAGCTGGTCGACGCCGCGGGGCGGATCGCGGGTCGGCTGCGCGGCCCGGCGCGGCACCGGGTGCGCCGGGCCGCGCCGGACCTTCCACCGGGCGAGGTCGAGGTGCGGCTGCTGCGCTCGGCGACCCAGGAGGCGGCGTACCTGGCCCATCGGCTGCGGGCGGCGCACCTGCTCGACGGGGTGCCGTGGTCGCGGATGGCGGTGCTGCTGCGCGCCTCCTCTCACCAGCTCGCGGGTCTGCGGCGCGCCCTCACCCACGCTGGGGTGCCGGTGCGGGTGGCGGCCGAGGACCTGCCGCTCGCGGCGCAGCCGGCCGTCTCGGCGCTGCTGCTCCTGCTGCGCTGCGCCGCGCAGCCGGAGCGGCTCGACGAAGAGGCGGCCGTGGCGCTGCTGCACTCGCCGCTGGGCGGCGCGGACCCGTTCGCCGAGCGGCGGCTGCGCCAGGAGCTGCGGGCGCTGGCACTCGCCGCCGGCGACCATAAGCCGACCGGGGCGCTGCTGGTCGAAGCGCTGGCCGACCCTGCCGAGCTGGCCGCTGTGGACAGTCGTTGGGCCGCGCCGGCGCAGCGGGTGGCGTCGCTGCTGGCGCTGGCCCGGGACGTCGTCGCCCACCGCGCCGCCACCGCCGAAGAGGTGCTCTGGGAGGTGTGGCAGGGCAGCGGGCTAGCGCGGCGTTGGGCCGGCGCGGCAGTGGCCGGCGGGCGCCGTGGGGCCGCGGCCGACCGGGATCTGGACGCGGTGGTGGCGTTGTTCGACCGGGCGGCGCAGTTCGCCGACCGGCTGCCCGGCGCCGGGCCGGAGGTGTTCTGCGACCACGTGCTGGGCCAGGAGATCCCCGCGGACTCGCTCGCGCCCTCCGCGGACCGGGGGGAGGCGGTGCGGCTGCTCACCGTGCACGCGGCCAAGGGCCGGGAGTGGGACGTCGTCGCGGTGCCGGGCATGCAGGAAGGGCGCTGGCCGGACCTGCGGCGGCGCGGTAGCGTGCTCGGCTCGGAGCTGCTGGTCGACCATGTCGCCGGGCGCGCCTTCGGCGACCAGTCCGGCCTGCTCGCCGCCCGGCTGGACGAGGAGCGGCGGCTGGCGTACGTGGCGGCCACCCGTGCCCGGCATCGGCTGATCGTCACGGCGGTCGCCTCGGGGGACGGAGAGGAGCAGCCGAGCAGGTTCATCGACGAGCTCTGCCCGCCGGAGCCCGAGCCCGACCCGGACGAGGTTGATCTCGGCTCGGTGGAAGCGGCCGCCGAGTCGGAGCTGCCGACGGCGCGTCCGCACGCGGACCTGCCCCAGGCGCTCACGCTGCCGGCGTTGACGGCCCAGTTGCGCGCCGTCGCGGTCGACGCCTCTGCTTCCTTGGCACGCCGACGCGAGGCAGCCCGCCAACTGGCCCGCCTCGCGGCGGCCGGCGTGCCGGGCGCGCACCCGGACGACTGGTGGGGGCTGCGTCCGCTGTCGGACCCAGGGCGGCTCGCGGGGCCGGGAGAGCGGGTCGACGTGTCGCCGTCCGTGGTGGACCAGGTGCGCCGCTGCGGCCTGCGCTGGCTGCTGGAACGGCACGGCGGCAAGGGGCCGCCCGGGCCGGAGCAGACGGTGGGGAGCCTGGTGCACGCCGCCGCCGAACGCGCCGCGAGCGTGCTGGCGGACCCGCAGGCGCTGTACCGCTACCTGGACGAGCACTGGGGCGTGGTCGAGGTCGCGGCGCGGTGGGAGCAGGGACGCAAACGAGAGCAGGCCGAGCAGATGATCGGCCGGTTCCTGGGCTGGCTGGCGGCCAACCCACGTGAGTTGCTCGCGGCCGAGCAGCCGTTCCGGGTGCGCCTGCCGAGCGCGGATCCGCACGACCCGGCAGTCGAGATCGTCGGCGCTGTCGACCGGATCGAACGCGACGCCGCCGGTCGGCTCGTCGTGATCGACCTCAAGACCGGCAAGTCCGCTCCGACGGCTGACGAGGTGGGTGAGCATCCGCAGCTCGGCACGTACCAGCTCGCGGTCGCGCTCGGCGGCTTCGCAGCGCTGGCGGGCGACGCCGAGGACTCGGCGGCCGGCTCCGGCCGTGAGGTCGGTGACAGCGAGGGCCCGGCTTCGGGGGCCGAGGAGGCTGGCGTCGGGCCGGGTGGCGTGGAGCCCGGCGGTGCGGCGCTGGTGCAGCTCGGCAAGGACCGGCGCGCCGGGCCGGAGCAGCGTCAGCCGGCGCTGTCCGAGGCCGACGACCCGGCGTGGGCCGAGACGATGGTGCGGGACGCGGCCGCTTCGATGTCCAGCGACACCTTCACCGCCCAGGTGAACCAGTGGTGCCCCGTGTGCGCCGTGCAGAGCTCATGCCCGCTGTCCGAGCACGGCCGGCAGGTGATCGAGCCGCCGACGGTTCCGCCGCGCGACGAAGAGCCCGGCGAGCAGGAGGCGCCGGAATGACGCGTACCCAGCAACGCGCCGTGACGCACACCCCGCACGAGCTGGCCCGGCTGCTCCGGCTGCCGCGGCCCACCCCGCAGCAGGCCGAGGTGATCGCGGTGCCGCTGGAGCCGGTGCTGGTGGTGGCCGGCGCCGGGTCCGGCAAGACCGAGACCATGGCGGCCCGGGTGCTCTACCTGATCGCCAACGACCTGGTGCGCCCCGAGCAGGTGCTGGGGCTCACCTTCACCCGCAAGGCCGCGGGGGAGCTCGCCAAGCGGGTGCGGCAACGGCTGGCGCAGCTCGCCCGTACCCCCGAATTCGCCACCCGCCGCGCCGACAGCCTGGCTGGCGAGCCGACCGTCCTGACCTACCACGCGTACGCCGCCCGCCTCGCCGCCGAGCACGGCGTGCGCTCCGGGTACGAGCCGGGCGCGCGGCTGCTCACCGAGGCGGCCTGTTGGCAGCTCGCCGACTCCGTCGTCCGCACCTATGACGGTGACATGTCCCAGGTGCACTTCGCGGTCGCCACGGTGACCAAGGCCATGCTGGACCTGTCGGCCGGCCTGGCCGAGCATCTGCGCGCGCCGCACGAGCTGGCCGACTTCACCGAGAAGTTCGCCGCCGAGATCTTCAGCCGGTCCGGCAAGATGCTCGCCCCGGTGGAGAAGTGCCTGACCCGTCAGGCGGCCCGCGCGCAGCTGCTGCCGCTGGCCGAGGCGTATGCTGAGCGCAAGCGCGACACCGACGCGCTGGACTTCGCCGACCAGATGGCCCGGGCCGCGATCACCGCGCGGGATCATCCGGGGGTCGGCGAGATCGAGCGGGACCGCTACCGGGTGGTGCTGCTCGACGAGTACCAGGACACCAGCCACGCCCAGGTGGTGCTGCTGCGATCGCTGTTCGGCGGCGGGCACCCGGTGACGGCGGTGGGGGACCCGTGTCAGTCGATCTACGGGTGGCGCGGAGCCAGCGCGGGCACGTTGCAGCGGTTCAGTGAGGACTTCCCCCGGGCGGACGGGGCGCCGACCCCGTGGGCGCGTCGCGTCGGCGACTCGGCGCCGTCGCCTGCCCAACGGCTGCCGTTGAGCGTCAGTTGGCGCAACCGTCCCGAGATCCTCCGGGTCGCGAACGGACTGTCGGATGCGCTGCGTACCGGCGACGACGCGGTGGAGGCGCTGCGAGCCGCGCAGCCGCCGACGGCGGGCGCCGCGACGCCTCGGCTGCGCGTCGTGGGCGCCGAGCCGCATCGGCCGCCGACCGACCCCGTGGTGCGCTGCGCGCTGCTCGCAACCGTTCTGGCCGAGGCGCAGTGGCTCGCCGACCGGTTCGCTGCCGCGTGGGAGGAGCCCGGCGTCGGCCAGCCGACGGCCGCGGTGCTCGTGCGCACCCGGCGACAGATCCCGCTGCTGGAGTCGGCGCTGCGCGCGCGGGGGCTGCCGGTCGAGGTGGTCGGTCTCGGCGGGCTGCTGGACACCCCGGAGGTGCGCGAGATCGTCTGCACCCTGCGCGTGCTGGCCGACCCAGCCGACGGGGCGTCGCTGCTGCGGCTGCTGGCTGGCCCGCGGTGGCGGATCGGCCCACGCGACATCGTGGCGCTGCACCGCCGCGCCCGGGCCCTGGCCGAGCACCGCCGCCGCCTGGCGCAGGCCGAGGACGGGTCGCAGGCGGCTGGGCGCCGGCTCGACGAGTCGGCGCTCACCGAGGCGCTCGCCGACCTCGGCCCAGCCGACCGTTACTCGGCCGACGGGCACCGGCGCCTCCGCATGCTCGGCGCGGAGCTGCGCGGGCTGTGGTCGCGCGCCGACCAGTCGCTGCCGGACCTGGTAGCCGACGTGGAGCGCACCGTCGGTCTGGACGTGGAGGTGGCGGCGCGGCAGGGCGACGCGGTGCTGGCCCGCGGCCACCTGGACACCTTCGCCGACGTGGCGGCCCGGTTCGCCGCGGAGTCGGCCGCCCCGACGCTGTCGGCGTTCCTGGGGTTCTGCGAGGCTGCGGAGCGCTCCGAACGCGGCCTGGAGCCCGGGAAAGTCGAGGTGGTGGAGGGCGCGGTGCAGCTGTTGACCGTGCACGCCGCCAAGGGCCTGGAGTGGGACGTGGTGGCGGTCGCCGGGCTGTGCGGCGGAGTGTTCCCGACCCGGCAGCAGGCCGACCACTGGGTGTCCCAGCCGGGTGTGCTGCCGTTCGAGTTGCGCGGCGACTCGTCCGGGCTGCCGGAGCTGGATCTCGGCGCGGCGCACGACCAACGCGGCGTGCGGGACGCTTTGGACGACTTCGAGGAGGCGTGGCGGGAGCACTCGCGGCTGGAGGAGCGGCGGCTGGCGTACGTGGCGGTGACCCGACCCCGGCGGCTGCTGCTGTGCTCCGGGTACTGGTGGGACGACGTCGCGCGGCGCCGGCGTGGGCCGTCGGAGTTCCTGGCGGAGATCCGTGATCTGTGCTGGTCTGGAGCCGGCGCGGTCGACGCCTGGGTGGACGAGCCGGACCCCGACGCGGAGAACCCGCTCATGGCGCAGGCACGGACCACGCAATGGCCGATCGATCCGCTGGGCGTGCGCCGGCCGGTGCAGGAAGAGGCGGCCGACTGGGTACGCGCCGAGTTGGCGGCGCTGGAGGCGGGCGCAGGCGGGGGCGGCGCCGACGAGGGCGTCGCCGTGGTCGGCGGCGATGCGGCCGCAGCGGCCGGTCAGGAGGCGGTCGCGCTGGTGGGCGGCGATGCCGTGGCCGCGGTCGGTGACGATGCTGTGGCGGTGGTCGGCGGCGATGCCGTGGCCGCGGTCGGAGACGAGGTCGTGGAGGCGATCGCGGAGGAGGAGCGGCGCTGGGCGCACGAGGTGGATCTGCTCCTGGCCGAGCGCGACGCGGCCGAGCCGGACACGTTCGAGGTGGCGCTGCCCGAGTCGATCTCCGTGTCGACGCTGGTGAGTCTGCGCCGTGATCCCGAACGGCTCGCCGCCAGGTTGCGCCGGCCACTTCCTGAGCGCCCCAACCCGTACGCCCGGCGCGGCACCGCGTTTCACCAGTGGATCGAGCAGCGGCACGGCGGTCAGCGGCTCCTCGACCTCGACGAGCTACCCGGCGCCGGGGATGACGATCTCCCCGCCGACGAGGAGTTGGCGGCGCTGCAGAAGGCGTTCGAGGCGAGCGACTGGGCGGACCGCACGCCGGCGGCTGTCGAGGTGCCGTTCACGTCTGTGGTGGCCGGCGTGGTGCTGCGGGGACGCATGGACGCGGTGTTCCGCGACGCGGACGGCGGCTACGACGTCATCGACTGGAAGACCGGTCGCCGGCCGACCGGGCGGGACGCCGAGGCGGCGGCGATGCAACTCGCGGCGTACCGGCTGGCGTGGGCGGAGTTGGCCGGCGTCGACGTGGAGACGGTGCGGGCCGGCTTCCACTACGTGCCGGAGTCAGTGACTGTGCGCCCAGCCGACCTACTCGACGCCGACGGCCTGGTCGACCTGATCGCCACCCTCCCGGAGCGCTCACCACGATGACTGCCTGTCGCTGAGCCAGACCCGCCACCGAGCCAGGCCCTCGGCGCGAGCCGCCCCGCGCGGCCGGGTCAGGGCGTCCGGGCCGTCCGGGCCGTCCGGGCCGTCCGGGCCAAGTCCCGCCCACGGCTCCGGCCCTCACGGCGCCGGCCCCCACGGGCCACGCGCGCCGTGTGCCGGGCACGTGCGGTAACTCGCCTTCTGCGACCGGCACGGGCCACCGTGGTGATCAAGGAATGAATGTCGCGACCCACCGTTTGACGTCCGACCAATCCTTGATCACGGTTGCTGCTGCCCCTGTAGGGGCACACCGTTCACGTCGGCACCTGCACGCACTGGCGTTCCCGGCGCGGGGCCGTGGGCGTAATGGTGAGGCTGTGGATCGAGCCGGCTCAATGTCGGCCACCACGCCGAACCCGCCGGGACATCGCCGTCGATCCTCCCTGGATCACGTTTGACCAACCCTCAGCCGCCGCTCGGTCAGAGCGTGGTGCTCGACGCTCACCTCGGCGCAGTCCCTAGCGGACTCTCTATCCGCCGCGGCTTTCGCTGGCCCGCTGCCCATTCCCGTTGCGTGATCTCGTCTGAGTAGTGGACCTGTCGCAGGTGTTGTGGGGTTGATGGCTTCGACGAGATCGCCTTCACGTGGGGGTGGTGAGTGGTCGGCGGGGGCCCTCGGAGAATTCTTCTGGATTTCTTTTCGTGGGGGTCCTGTGTGGACCCGAGAATTGTCAGACCCTGCTTCTAGGGTGTGGGTGTGTCGCAGCCGGCGGTGGGTTTCGGGGGCCATCCTTTGGTCTCGGCGCTTGCTGCTGTGGACGACATTCTTGACGGTGTTTCTGGGGTGTCGTTGTGGTCGTTGTCTGACGGTCAGGTCGCGTCGTTGACTGCCGGTGTGGCGCGGGTGCAGGCGCGGTTGTCGGCGGTGACGCTGGCGTTGGTGGCGGAGGCTGACGGGCGGGGTGTGGCGTCGCGTGTGGGTGCGGCGTCGACGCAGGTGTGGTTGCGGGGTGTGACGCGGTGCGCGCCGGGGGCGGCGAAGGCTCAGGTGACTCTG
>WHSM01000578.1 GCA_009380105.1 Micromonosporaceae bacterium | reverse complement strand
CAGGGCCACTTCGACGGCGTGATCGCCGCTGACCAGAAGATCGAGCCGCGGGACTGGATGCCGGAGGCGTACCGCAAGACGCTGATCCGCCAGATCGCGCAGCACGCCCACTCCGAGATCATCGGGATGCAGCCCGAGGGCAACTGGATCAGCCGCGCGCCGAGCCTCAAGCGCAAGGCGATCCTGCTGGCGAAGGTGCAGGACGAGGCCGGCCACGGGCTCTACCTGTACGCGGCCGCCGAGACCCTCGGCGTCGCCCGCGACGAGCTGTACGAGCTCCTGCTCGCCGGCCGCCAGAAGTACAGCTCGATCTTCAATTACCCGACGCTGACCTGGGCCGACATGGGCGCCATCGGCTGGCTGGTCGACGGCGCCGCCATCGTCAACCAGGTGCCGCTGTGCCGCTGTTCCTACGGGCCGTACGCCCGCGCGATGATCCGCATCTGCAAGGAGGAGTCGTTCCACCAGCGGCAGGGGTACGAGATCCTGCACACCCTCGCCAACGGCACGCCGGCCCAGCGTGAGATGGCGCAGGACGCCGTGGACCGCTGGTGGTACCCGTCGCTGGCGATGTTCGGGCCGCCGGACACCGAATCGACGCACTCGGCGCAGTCGATGGCGTGGAACATCAAGCGGTTCTCCAACGACGAGCTGCGGCAGAAGTTCGTGGACATGTGCGTGCAGCAGGTCTCGGTGCTGGGGTTGTCGCTGCCCGACCCGGACCTGCGCCGCAACCCCGACACCGGCTGCTACGACTACACCCTGCCGGACTACGAGGAGCTGTTCCGCGTGATCAAAGGCAACGGCCCCTGCAACCGGCAGCGGACGGCGCACCGCCGCCGCGCCCAGGAAGACGGCGCCTGGGTGCGCGAAGCCGCAGCGGTCTACGCCGCCAAGCGCGCGGCGAAGGAGGCGGCATGAGCGGCGAAGGAGGCGGCGGTCAGGACTGGCCGCTGTGGGAGGTCTTCGTGCGGCCGCGCCGGGGTCTGAACCACAGTCATGTCGGCAGCCTGCACGCGCCGGACGCGGAGCTGGCGCTGCGCAACGCCCGCGACCTCTACACCCGTCGTCAGGAAGGCGTGTCGATCTGGGTCGTGCCGGCCTCGGCGATCACGGCGTCCAGCCCGGACGAGAAGGACGCCTTCTTCGACCCGGCCGGCGACAAGGCGTACCGGCACCCGACCTTCTACCACGTGCCGGAAGGGGTCGAGCACCTGTGAGCGAGCGGAGCGAGCGAACCGATAGGCACAGCAGCGAGCGGAGCGGCGTGCGGAGCACGCGGTTCGAGCACGTGCTCCAGCTTGGTGACGACGCGCTCGTCGCGGCGCAGCGGCTCTCCGAGTGGGTCAGCCGCGCGCCAGAGCTGGAAGAGGACATGGCGCTGGCCAACATCGCGCTCGACGAGCTGGGTCAGGCCCGGTTGCTGCTGAGCTACGCGGCCGAGATCGAAGGCGCGGGGCGCACCGAGGACGACCTGGCCTATCTGCGCACCGACCGCGAGTTCCGCAACTGCCAGCTCGTGGAGCTGCCCGACTCCAGGTCAGCCGGCGGAGGCGCGCCGGACTTCGCCGTGACCATCGCCAAACTGCTGTGTTTCAGCGCCTATCAGCACCTGCTCTACCAGCGGCTCTCCGACTGCGGCGACGAGCGGCTCGCGGCGATCGCGCGGAAGGCCGTGAAGGAGACCGCGTACCACCTCGACCACGCGACGCTGTGGACGCTGCGGCTCGGCGACGGCACGGAGGAGTCACACCGTCGAGTGCAGGCCGCCGTCGACGAGGTGTGGCCGTACACCCATGAGCTTTTCGAAGCCGACGACCGGGCCGAGGTGGATCCGGCGTCGCTGCGTGACGCCTGGCTGTCCACAGTGGAGAAGGTGCTCGCCGAGGCGACGCTGACCCGGCCCGGGGACGGCTGGGCGCCGACCGGTGGGCGCTCCGGGATCCACACCGAGGCCCTGAGCTACCTGCTGGGCGAGATGCAGTCGCTGCACCGGGCGCATCCGGGGGCGACATGGTGAGCGGGAGGAGCGAGCTTGCGAGCCCCGCAGTCGCGAACGGGGCCAGTG
>WHSM01000269.1 GCA_009380105.1 Micromonosporaceae bacterium | reverse complement strand
TGTTGCCCAGCGCGCCGTAGTCCCAGTCGCCGTAATGATCGCGCCCTTTCGCCGCACGACCCGATGGCTTGCTCCAGGGCTTTACACCGTTGTCGCGCATGATCTTCGCAGCGTCACGGAAGATTCGCTCCGTGGTCGACCGATCCCAGGAGAATTCTGGAGCGTTGGCCTGGTTGGGTTCGTACACCATCATCATGCCAGCGAACAGCGACTTGTTCAGGCAGGGTGCGCCGTTTCTGATGTTCCTGATGCCGGATGTGGCTGCGTAGAGGGGCGCGTTGGGGTAGTGAGATCTGAGGGTGCGCGCCCAGGAGTTCAGGGTGAGGCAGCTTATGTCACCGTTGTTGTTTCCAGACAGCAGCATGAACGAATCTCTGTCATCATGGACATACTGCGCCCAGTCACCAGTCGTCAACAGGTCAAGCTGTTTTCCGGTGAACACGACGTGATCCATTCCGAACTCCGGAACGACAGCCGCCGTCACGGCTTGCGGCGCGACAACCCCGCCCAGAGCCACAAGCGAAGCCGCGGCCAGGACGACTGAAGAACGAGCCACCCGGCTCGTCGCAGGCGGCGGCGATTGTCTGAACATCCATTGTCTGAACATCCGTTCCTCCTAAATTGGGCAGGGGCGGCCCGCACCCGGCTTGTTGTCGCCGCCGTGAGACCGTTTCCTACACTCGGGAGGCGACTTTGCGGGACAGTGACGCCCCTGCCGCCGCGTACCTCGTCGTTGCCACCACATCCTCGCTTCGTCTTGGACGCCTTGCCTTGCGTCGTGGTTCTCGAGCCGAGGTCCCGCCCGGGACGATTCCCGGACGGGACCTCGGGACGGGGGGAGAGTCCGGTCGCGCCGGGACAGGGGGTCGGACGCGTCCGGCCCCGCGCCTTAGCAGGTGATGCTGACGTAAGGGCTATAGCCTCTCGCCCATTCACCTCTGGTGCCATCGTAGAAATGCACGCGGACCTCCACGTCGGTGAAGTAAGTGTATTTTCCGGTGCCCTTGCAGTAATAGCTGAGATATACGCCTGTGCTTCGGCAGTCAGCGCAGTAGCGCGAACCCGACTTTAGCGTCGGCGCGGCCCAGCCTGTATAGCGCTTGAGCTCTACGATGTGCTCGATCGCTTTGATCTTCCACTTGCACTGGACCCTGGAGACCGCGTAGATTTTGTCCCCGGACTTCCACGGCGCGTTGTCGGTGTAGGTGCAGCGCTTTGACGGACCGGTGTACCAGACCCCTGCCTCACTCGGCGACGCCAACGGCCCAAGCAACAGCCCCGCCATCACCGACAAAACGAGCAGTGCGCGCACCGGGAGACGTCGATCAACGTTGACTCTCGCGATCATCATCTCGCTCCTCTCCCATCTTCACGGTTCACTCGGAGTCGCAAGTTGGGGCTGCCCACATGACAGATACAACCAGGTAACGTTGGCGTAACTTTGCCAAGACTGGAATCGACTGGAGTCACTGCGGGTTGACTGGAGTTCAGGCATGCCGAGGGGACGGTCATGTGACCGTCGGCGGGTTTACGCGGCAGTCACTGCCCGCTAGCTTGGGCACGTCACGGGGTCGGTTGGTGCTGAGCACCGGACCTGCCGCGACCACGCGCCTGGCCTGGGGAGACCTGTCCGCCGGCACAGCGCGTATGGTCCCGGGAGGTTCGCTGGGGAGGACACGTGTCGGGGCGCCACAGGTTCATCAGATGGTCACGCCTGCCACAACGAGCGAGAACGCCACTGGCGCTGGTCGCCAGCGGTGTCGTGCTCACGATCGTCGCCTGGTTCTCATACCAGTATCTGGTCGGTGAGTTGAGCGGGCCCGTGTGCGACTCGCCGGCCGCCGTCGAGATCGCGGCGGCGCCGGAGATCGTGCCGGCGCTGACCGACGTCGTCAACGACCTGCCGCCGGCCGAGACCGCCGAGAACTGCTGGCGGATGACGATCACGTCGTACGAGCCGGAGCAGGTCTCGGTCAGCCTGACCCGGCCGTCCGAGGGCGGCGTGTCCGCGGACACCCGCCCGGACGTGTGGATCCCGGACTCCACGTACTGGCTGCGTCACGCCCGCGCCAACGGCCACCTGGACCTCCCGGAGCAGGGCGCGTCGATCGCCAACTCCCCCGTGGTGCTGGCGCTCGTGGAGCCGGCCGCGCGAAAGCTCGGGTGGCCCCGGAAGCTGGACTGGAAGATGGTGCTGGGCACTGAGAAGAACCCGAGCCCGGTCCGCACCGGGGTCGCCGATCCCGGCCACAGCCCGGTGGGGCTCTCCGGCCTGATCACGACCCAGCAGGTCATGGGCAGCAGCGAGCACCCGGAGCGGGATCGGATCAAAGCGTTGCGTGAGATGTCCAAGAACGTCAGCGTCGTCGCGCCGGACCTGTTCGGCAAGCTGCCCCAGAACGACGACCCCACCACCATCTCCACGTCGCTCGGCGCGTTCCCGGCCAGTGAGCAGTCGGTGCTGTCGTACAACAGCCGCGCCCCCGCCGTGCCGCTGGTGAACGTGTACGCGGAGCAGCCGGGCCCGTCGTTGGACTACCCGTTCACCGTGCTGCCGCACGCCTCCAAGAAAGCGCGGGCCACGGCGAAGCAGGCGCTCAAGACGTTGCTGTCGGCCGACGCCCGCCAGTCCCTGCGCTCCCGCGGCTTCCGCACCCCGTCCGGCGCTGCCGGCCCCGGCTTCCCTAACACCGGCGCGGTGCTGCAGCGCACCGTCGCGCCGGTGCCGCTGCCCCAGCAGGACCAGGTCGACGACCTGCTCACCGTGTGGACCGGGATCAACCGCAGCGGCCGCATCCTGACCGTGATCGACGTCTCCGGGTCGATGGCGGACATCGTGCCCGGCACCGACCAGAGCCTGATGGACATGACCCGGATCGCCGTGATCCAGGGGCTGAACCTGTTCCGGGACACCACGGAGGTGGGCGCCTGGATCTTCGCGAGCAACCTCGAAGACGGCCGCCCGTACCGGGAGCTGGTCCCGACCGGGCCGCTCTACGCCAACAAGCAGCAGCTCATGGCCGCCGCGGGTCGGGTGCAGGCGGTGCAGGGCGGCGGCACCGCGTTGTACGACACCACACTCGCGGCGTACCAGACAGCGCGGAAGAGCTGGGATCCGGCGCGGATCAACGTCGTGCTGGTGATCGCCGACGGCGAGAACAACGCCGGCCAGCTCAGCCGGGAGCAACTGCTGGCGAAGCTCAAGAAGCTGCGGGATCCGAAGCGGCCGCTGGCGATCATCAACATCGGCCTGGGCCCCGGCGTGAACAAGGCCGAGCTGGACGCCATCTCGAAGGGCACCGGCGGGCAGGCGTTCGTGGCACGGGACCCGACCAAGATGCAGGAAGTGTTCCTGTCGGCGCTGGCGAAGCTGACCTGCGTGCCCCCGCACTGCGAGAACACCTGACACCCGCGCCGCACGCGGCGCCATGCCGGCAACGTGATCGCTCATTTGGTCACTCTGCCGCGGCGCCCGCCCCCGTTCCCGCGCCGCACAATGCCTATTGCGTGATCAACTTTCGCCGGCGGGCGAGAACGCCGACGCCTGACCGCGCCGTATGCTCACCGCCGTGGATCTGGCTGAGCGGCTTGCGGCGGTGGCGACCGCTCTCTATCTGACGCTGATGCGGTAGCATCAGATGCATGCGCACTACCCTCTCCCTGGATGACGACATACTGTTCGCTGTCAAAGAGCGGGCTCGGCGGGAGAACCGCACAGCGGGCCAGGTGCTGTCCGATCTCGCACGACAGGCGCTGACCAATCCGGAGCCCGCGAGCGACTCCACCGAGGTGCCGGGCTGCCATGGATTCGAACCGCTCCCCCACCGAGGCGAGGCGGTGTCGAACGCGCTCATCGACCGACTTCGGGAGGACGAACCCGCGTGATGCGCGCGTTGCTCGACATCAACGTGCTGTTGGCACTTCTGGACAGCGATCATGTCGACCACAAACGAGCCCGCGACTGGATCGACGCCGAGATCGCCCACGGCTGGGCGTCCTGCCCCATCACCGAGAACGGGTTCGTCAGGATCATCAGCCAGCCCCGCTACCCTAGCCCTGTCTCACCGAGCCAGGCGCTCGATCGACTCGCTCGCGCTACCAGAACTGATCACCATGAGTTCTGGCCGTGCTCGGTTAGTGTTCTGGACGAACGGATCGTGAACCGCTCACGGCTTCACGGCCCCCGCCAGGTCACCGACGCATACCTGCTCGCCTTGGCAACCGCCAACAACGGCAGATTCGTCACCTTCGACCGCGCGGCCGCCACGAGTGCGGTGCACGGGGCCACAGAAGCGAACCTCACCGTCCTCTGACACGTCAGGCGCGCCAGTCTTTCAGGATGTCCACGGCGACGCCGCCTTCCCGGATCCGCTGCGGGTGGTAGCCCACCGGGATCGAGGCGACCTTGGCGCGGCTGGCGTAGTGGTACACATTGACCCGGTCGTCCCCGGCGATCGACACCCAGCAGTGCTGGTCGCCGGGCCCGTTCTCGGCCCAGTACGGCCGGTCCCCGACATGCGGCAGCGCGAACAGCTTCCGGTCGTCGGGGGCGGCGACGCGCACCAGGCCGACGTAGTCGTCCATCGTGCCCGCCACGCACAACTGCCGGCCGTCCGCGCTGATCGCCAGCCCGTGGTGGGCGGAGTTCAGCACGTACTCGTCCTTGCGCAGCGACTTCGAGTGCTCGCTCTGCGGTAGATCCACCACGTCCTTCACCACGCCCTGCTCCAGGTCGAAGACCACGTACCCGTGGAAGAACGAGATCTGCAGGTACGCCGTCTTCTCGTCCGGCGAGATCGCCATCGGCCGCACGGCGGAGCTCATGCACTCGAAGCCGGCCTCGGCGAGCTTCTGGCCGATGTCCCACTGCTTCACGATCTGGAACGAGGGGTTGTCCACGATCTGGAACCGCTGGTCGCCCTTCGTGGGGTCGCTCAGCGGGCAGAACTGCGACGGGTCGGTCGGCGTGTAGATCCGGCCGATGCTGGCGTGGAAGATCCGCGAGCCGTCACGGCTGTAGTTGCTCTCGTGCGGCGTGTCCCCGGACTCGAACTGCCGCAGCGGCTTCCCGGTCGCGATGTCCAGCTCGTCGACGTGGTTGGCCGTCGAGTCGGACACCAGCAGCCGGGCGCCGTCCGGGGAGACGTTCATGTGGTCGGCGCGTTGGCCGTGCATCGGGAAGCGCCACACGATCTGCTCCGAGGCCAGGTCGATGCCGACCACGTCGGCGAAGCTGGGGCGCGACACGGCGACCAGGCGGCCGTCGCGGGTGCTGAACATGTCGTCGACGTACTGGTCGTGGCCTTCGCCGACGGCCTGCCGGATCGCGAGGAAGAACGCCAGCCGCACCGGGTCGCGGTAAATCTCGGCGAGCCGCTCTCGCTTGTCCGGGATGACGTTCAAACGCTTGATTTTCTGGTACGTCGACGCGTCGATCACGTCGGCGGCACCGTCCCAGTTGTTGCCGACGTACATCACCTGGCGCACCCCGGTCGCCCCTGCGCCGGGGTCGGTCTGGGCTTTCGTCTGCACGGCTGCCGACGCCGGCGCGCTGACGGCGGCAGCCGCGAGGAGCAGGGTCGCGGTGAGAACGGTCGCGGCGCGACGCATCAGGGTCTCCTCCCACCCGTGGCGTGCTATTGCGAAAGCCTCTCACATCATGCCTGTCATCCGACAAGGCCCGACACGCCGATCACCGGTGCCGAACAGGCATCATTGCGCTCCGCGACCGCCTGAGTCCACTGGACCGCATGACGCTCAGCGATCGGTCCACTCCCACTGGTGAGAAAGGACAGAAGTCTAATAGAATATTTTTTACGTTTCCGGGTCCCATTTCGGAAATTGCATGCACGACCAGGCATCGCGTCAAGGCGACATCGGAGCTTGCCCATCCGACGCGTTAAGACCGAAGGAGGCGCATTCCACATGACCACAGCTCTCAGGACGTGGCTCAGCGTCCGCACGGTGATCCTCTTCGCCGTGCTCGCGATGGCCGCCAGCGGCCTCGCCGTGGCCGTCAACCCCGTGCCGGCACACGCCACGTGGGGCGCGATGCACTGGCCCACGTCCGGGACCATCACCTCGCTGTACAACTGGCGCTGCAGCGGCTACTCCGACAACCACCCCGCAGTCGACGTCGCCAACCAGTCCCTCACCACTATCCACGCCGCCTATGGCGGAACGATCATCTTCTCGGACTGGAGCGGTGGCTACGGTCGACTCATCATCATTCGCCACCCGAACGGCTACTACACCCGCTACGCCCACCTGGCCCGTATGCGCTACGCCGTCGGCCGGTCTGTGGTGCGCGGCGAGCAGATCGGCC
>WHSM01000533.1 GCA_009380105.1 Micromonosporaceae bacterium | reverse complement strand
GCCCGGCGCGCCGCCGACTGGATGCTCACCTTCCGCTACACGTACGACGTGGCGTTCGGCCCGCACACCCTGCTCGGGCAGTACGGCTTCCGGACCCGCGGCGCCGACCAGGCGTCCCCCGCCAACCAGCACCTGCACTCCTTCGGCCTGATCTGCGCTCCGGAGATGCGGCGCCTGGCCGAGTCCGCGGACGACCCGTACTACCGCGAGTCGACCCGGGAGAACCTGGCCTGTTTCCGGCAGTTCGTGGCGCGCCACGACGGGGACTTCAACGCGTACCGGGGAATGGTGAGCGAGCGCTTCTACCAGACAGCCTGTTTCCAACCGAAGGGGATGCTGCTCACCCTTTCCCACGCTTGGTGCGTCGGGGTGCTGTTGCACGCCTGCGAGGACGCGCTGGACGCCGCCGGCACGACCAGGGTGGACCAATGAGCGGCGGGCTCGGGTTCCCGGAGGGCTTCCTGTGGGGGGCGTCCACGTCGGCGTACCAGGTCGAGGGGGCGGTGGACGCTGACGGGCGCGGAGAGTCCATCTGGGACCGGTTCTGCCGACGCCCGGGAGCCGTTGAGGGCGGCGACACCGGAGAGACGGCCTGCGACCACTACCGGCGCTGGCGCTCCGACCTCGACCTGCTCGGCGAGCTGAATCTCAACGCGTACCGGTTCTCGCTGGCCTGGCCCCGGCTGTTTCCGGACGGCGACGGGCCGGCCAACCGGGCCGGCTTCGACCACTACGACCGGCTGATCGACGAGCTGCTCGCCCGGGGGGTCACCCCGCTGGTCACCCTCTACCACTGGGACCTTCCACAGGCGTTGCAGGACCGCGGCGGCTGGCGGTCCCGGGCCGTGGCGGACTGCTTCGCCCGCTACGCCGACGCCTGCTTCGCCGCGTACGGCGACCGGGTGCGGCACTGGGTGACGATCAACGAGCCGTGGATCGTCGGGGTCCTCGGGCACCTGCTCGGCCTGCACGCGCCCGGTGAGAAGGATCTCCGCGCGGCGGTGACGGTAATGCATCACCTGCTGCTCGCCCATGGCCGGGCCGTCCAGGCGCTGCGGGCCCGCCGCGGCGAGGGCCGGGCTGGCGTCGCGTTCAGTCTGTTCCCGAACTACCCGGCCAGCGACGCTCCCGCCGACCGGGAGGCGTCGTGGGGCTCCGACGGGTACGTCAACCGGTGGTTCCTCGACCCGGTGCACGGCCGCGGCTACCCCGCCGACATGCGGCGGCGGTACGAGCGGCGGATCGGCCCGTTGGACATGGTGCGCGGCGGAGACACCGACATCATCGCCGCCGGCAGCGACTTCATCGGCGTGAACTTCTACACCAGCCGGGTGATGCGCGCCGCGCCCGGAGCCGAGCCGTTCGGCTGGGAGGTGGCGCCGACCGAAACGGGCACGCCGGTCACCGACACCGGCTGGGCGATCGTCCCGCAGACGTTGACCGACCTGCTGCTGCGGCTGCGCGCCGACTACGGAGACATCGACGTCTACATCACGGAGAACGGCGCGGTCTACTCCGACGGTCCCGGCGCCGACGGCGCGGTGCACGACGAGCGCCGGACGCGGTTCCTGCACGAGCATCTCGCCGCAGCGCACCGGGCGATTGATGCGGGAGTGCCGGTGCGGGGCTATTTCCACTGGTCGCTGCTGGACAACTTCGAGTGGGCGATGGGGTACGCGCCCCGGTTCGGCCTGGTGCACGTGGACTACCCGAGCCAGCGACGGATCGTGAAGGACAGCGGCCGGCACTACGCCCGGGTGGCGGCGGCGAACGCGCTCACGCCGCCTGGCCCGGCGCCGCGGAGTCGGGATGCCTGAGCTGTCGGCGCCTGCAGAGCGATGGCGGGCCGAGATCGCCCGAGATCCGCGGCGGGTCGTGGTGATCGACGACGATCCGACCGGAACCCAGGCGGTGTCCGGGCTCCCGGTGCTCCTGCGGCCGGAGCCGGGGGCGCTGGCGGAGTTCTTCGCCGATGGCCGCCGGGCGGTGTTCGCGATCTCCAACAGCCGCGCCCTGGACCGCGCCGCCGCCGTCGCCCTGGTCCGCAGGATCGTCGCCGAGGCCAGCGCCGCGGCCAAGCGGGCCGGCGTCGCCGAACCGGCGATCCTGCTCCGCGGTGACTCCACGCTGCGCGGCCACGTCTTCGCCGAGACCGACGCGGTCGACCCGGCGGCGCCGGTGCTGTTCGTCCCCGCGTTCCCCGATGGGGGCCGGGTGACCATCGGCGGCGTGCACTACCTGCGGGACGCCCGCGGCATGATCCCGGTCGCCGACACCGAGTTCGCCCGCGACCCGGTCTTCGGGTACCGCTCCCGGCGCCTGGCCGACTGGGTCCGCGAGGTCGGCGGAGCGCACCGGACCGCGGTCAGCGTGGACGCCCGGACGCTGCGCCGGGACGGCCCGGACGCGGTCGCGGACGCGCTGTGCGCCGCCCCGGCCGGCGCGGTGGTGACGCCCGACGCCGAGACCGGCGCGGACCTGGCGGCGATCGCCGCCGGGCTGGTCCGCGCCGAGCGCCGCGGCGCCCGG
>WHSM01000377.1 GCA_009380105.1 Micromonosporaceae bacterium | reverse complement strand
GGCTGGTGAGGCTCCGGCGAGTGTCGTCACGGCCCCGAGAACGCCAGCGGCGGCCAGGGCCGCCGCTCGTCTCCACCAATGCGTCCTAGCCCTGCTGTCCATAGCGCGCCTCCCTGCGGCCGGCCAACGGCGAAAGAAAATTACAGAAAGCTTCCCAAGATCCGCAGGTCGTAATCAAGACCAAAATGGACCGAATTCTCGGCCATCATCCGATCAGGCCGGCTTGCCCGGTGATCAACCGTTGTGAAATGCGCGTTAAGGCCGTCGCCCTGTCGCCCCGTCGGTCAGCCGGTCCCGGCGCCGTCCGTCGCCGCTTCCCGGAGCCAGCGGCCGATCCTGGCGATCAGATCCGGGTTCGCCGCGCTCTCCGCGTGGCCGTACCCGCTCTCGATCCACAGCTGTTTCGGCGGCCGCGCCGCGTCGTGCAGCGCATGCGCGTGTCCCACTGGGAAGTACGGGTCGCGGTCGCCGTGCACCACCAGCAGGGGAGTCGGCGAGATCCGCGCCGCGGCGATCGTCGGCTGCTCCGGCACAGGATCCCACCGCGCCGACGCGATCCGGGTGCGCAGCGCGAGCCTGCCGACGAGTCGGCCCACCGGCTGCTCCACCACCCAGTGCACCGTGCGCATCCGGGGCGTGCCCCGGAAGTACCACCTGCCCGGCCCGCTCACGGCCGCCACGGCGTTGACGCCGCCGATCAGGCCGGCGTGCCGGATCACCACCGACGCGCCCATCGAAAATCCGACAGTGGCCACACGCTGATAGCCAAGGCCGCGCGCGTGCTGTGCCGCCGCCTGCACGTCGAGAATTTCGCGATCGCCCACGGTGGAGTGCCCGCCGGAGCGCCCGTGCCCCCGGAAGTCGAAGCCCACCACTCCCGCCGTCGCGGCCAGCGCGGAAGCGATGCGCGATTGCGGGACCCGCCGCCAAGAGCCGGTGAACCCGTGCGCGACGACGATCGCGAGGTCGGCGGCGCCGTTGGCGGCCGCGCGGTGGCAGGCGTCGATGCGCACCCCGTCCTCAGTGCGGAGCGAGAGCGGCGTGATCGCCCCGTTCGGCTGCATCCGCACATTCTGGTCCACCGACAGTCCCCACTGACGCGGCCCCGCCTTGACCTGCCGCAAGTCGATCACTCTGGGCACGAGGCAGAGCACGGCGGGCCGGGGCCTGGATTGGCGGAGAAAGTGGCTCGGGGGAGACTAGGGGCGTGAAAGCCCTAGTCAAAGCCGACTCCGGGCCGGGCCTGCGGCTCCTCGACCGAGCGCGCCCGACCGTCGGCGACACGGACGTGCTGATCCGAGTCCTCCGGACCGGGATCTGCGGCACTGATCTCCACATTGACGCCTGGGACGACTGGGCCGCCGGCGTGATCACGCCGCCGCTGACCCCCGGCCACGAGTTCGTCGGCGAAGTGGCCGAGGTCGGCCCGGGCGTAAGCGCCGCCGAGCACCCCATCAGAGTCGGCGACCTGGTCAGCGGCGAAGGGCACCTGGTGTGCGGACGGTGCCGCAACTGCATGGCCGGCCGGCGGCACCTGTGCATCCGCACCATCGGGCTCGGCGTCAACACCGACGGCGCCTTCGCCGAGCAGGTCGTGCTCCCCGCTGGCAACGTGTGGGTGCACAGCGGGCCCATTGACCTGGACGTGGCGGCGATCTTCGATCCGTTCGGCAACGCGGTGCACACCGCGACCGCCTTCAACACCTTCGGCGAGGACGTGCTGATCACCGGCGCCGGCCCGATCGGGATCATGGCGGCCGCCGTGGCGCGCCACGCCGGCGCCCGGCACGTGGTGATCACCGACGTGAGCGAGTACCGGCTGCGCCTGGCCGAGAAGGTCGGCGTCAGCCTGGCGCTGGACGTCTCGCTGCACAGCATCGCCAGCGCCCAGAAACAGCTCGGCATGAAGGAGGGCTTCGACGTCGGCCTGGAGATGTCCGGCCAGCCGTCCGCGCTGCGCGACATGATCGCGAACATGACGCACGGCGGCCGGATCGCGATGCTGGGCCTGCCGTCGCAGGAGATCGCCGTGGACTGGAGCAAGGTGGTCACGCACATGCTCACCATCAAGGGGATCTACGGGCGGGAGATGTTCGAGACCTGGTACGCCATGTCCGTGCTGTTGCAGCAGGGCGGCCTGGATCTGAGCCCGGTGATCACAGGCCGCTACGGGTACGCCGATTTCGAAGCCGCGTTCGCCGAGGCCCGCTCCGGGTGTTGCGGCAAGATCGTCCTGGACTGGACCGTGCCTCATCTGCCGGGCTGAGCCGGCGCTTCGCCCGTACCACTGAAAGGAGTTCACCGCGAATGTTCGCACGCCTGCGCGACGACCTTCGAACCCAGCTGCAAGACATCCGCGACGCCGGCCTTTACAAGGCAGAACGCGTGATCACCAGCCCGCAGAGGGCCGGGATCACCGTTGGCGACGGCGGGGAGGTGCTCAACTTCTGCGCCAACAACTACCTCGGCCTCGCCGACCACCCCGAGGTGATCGCCGCCGCCCAGGAGGCCCTCGACGAGCGGGGCTTCGGGATGGCGTCGGTGCGGTTCATCTGCGGCACCCAGGACGTCCACAAGCGGCTGGAGCGTAAGCTGGCCGATTTCCTCGGCACGGACGACGCGATCCTCTACAGCTCCTGCTTCGATGCCAACGGCGGCACGTTCGAGGTCCTGCTCGGCGAGCAGGACGCCGTGATCTCCGACGCGCTGAACCACGCGAGCATCATCGACGGGATCCGGCTCTGCAAGGCCCGCCGCCTCCGGTACGCCAACCGCGACATGGCCGAGCTGGAGGCGCGGCTGAAGGAGGCCGCGGACGCCCGGCGCCGCCTGATCGTCACCGACGGCGTGTTCTCGATGGACGGCTATTTCGCCCCGCTGGACGAGATCTGCGACCTTGCCGAGCGCCACGACGCCCTCGTCATGGTGGACGACTCGCATGCGGTCGGGTTCGTGGGAGAGCACGGGCGGGGCACGCCGGAGCTGCACGGCGTCACCGACCGGGTCGACATCGTCACCGGCACGCTCGGCAAGGCGCTCGGCGGCGCTTCCGGCGGCTACGTGGCCGCCCGGGCCGAGATCGTGGAGTTGCTGCGGCAGCGGTCCCGCCCGTACCTGTTCTCGAACTCGGTGGCGCCGGCGATCGTGGCCGCGTCGCTGCAGGTGCTCGACCTGCTGTCGGAGTCCGGTGAGCTGCGGGAGCGGCTGCGGGAGAACACGGCGCTGTTCCGGTCGAAGATGACGTCGGCCGGTTTCGACGTGCTGCCCGGCGAGCACCCGATCACTCCAGTCATGATCGGCGACGCCGCCCAGGCGTCCGCGCTCGCCGACGCGCTGCTGGCGCGGGGGATCTACGTGATCGGGTTCTCCTATCCGGTGGTGCCGAAGGGCCAGGCCCGGATCCGGGTGCAGCTCTCCGCGGCGCACTCCACGTCCGATGTGGAGCGGGCGGTGCGGGCCTTCGTCGAGGCGCGGGACGAGCTGGGCCTGTGAGCGCCCCGCCGTTGGTGGTGGTCGACGGAGCCAACGTCGTCGGCTCGGTCCCGGACGGCTGGTGGCGGGACCGGTTCGGCGCGGCCGAGCGGCTGCGTGACGCCCTGCCCCCCGTCGCCGAGGCAGGGCTGCCGGGCATCCCCGGGCCCGTCGAGGTCGTCCTGGTCGTGGAGGGCGCGGCCCGTGGGGTCACGAGCATTCCGGGGGTACGGGTGGTCAGCGCGTCAGGCAGCGGCGACGACGACATCGTGGCCCTCGTGTGGGAGGCCGACCGCGACTGCGTCGTGGTGACCGCCGATCGGGGCCTGCGGGAGCGGGTGACCGCTATCGGAGCCGAAGTGGCGGGCCCGCGCGCGGTGCCCCGCCGTTCGTGAGTCAGTAGCCGCCGCCTCCGTTGCCGCCGCCGCTGCCTCCGCCGAAGAATGCGAGCGCCACGACAATGGCGATCACGAGCACGGCGATCCCGATCCACATCGCGGTCCGGTTGGTCTTGACAGGAGACACGAGGCATCACCTCCATCACCCCTGTACCCACCCAGGCGGGTAGAACACGTCCGCGCAGTGGTCGGCACTGTGGCGGCGGCCGAGCGATGCGACAGACCGTCTTTCGCTGATGCGCTTGACGACATCGTCATGCCGGAAACCGCATAAGCAAAAAAGGGGTATGCGCCCTCGCGTCGCCTGCCAGCGATCTAGTCCGGGCGTTCCAACACCGCGACCTGTGTGCGTCGCACCTGTCGTCGGGGCCGACCAGGGTCGGGTAGCGCTCGCAGTGCCG
>WHSM01000386.1 GCA_009380105.1 Micromonosporaceae bacterium | reverse complement strand
GCCGCTACCGCGGCTGCCCCTGGCGCCTCGGTGACATCGTCGCAGCCGCCCTGGTCCTGCTCCACCACGAGCACGGCCGCACCACATGAAAACCGAAATGATCACGCAACGCCACAGGACGTTACGCGGAAAGCCTCAGTGTCCGTCGGCATGGGCGGCCAGCGTCTGCTGGCGCTGCTTGCCATCAAGGACGGAACAGCCAACCGCGCAAGCGCGGCCGGCACGCTTTGGCCGGAGGCGACGTCGGCCCGTGCCGTCGCTAATCTTCGCTCCGTGCTGTGGCGACTGGGGAAGGCCTGCCAAGGGGTGATCGATGCTTCGCTCTACGATTTGCGGCTTGCGCCCCACGTCGCGGTTGACATTGGGCAAGCGCTGTCAATCGCGCGCGAGCTGCTCGACCGTTCCGCCGTCCTGAGCCTCGGCCGGATCAGGGAAGGTCTGAACTGCAACCTGTACGAGGACATCCTGCCGGACCTGGGCGACGAGGAGTGGCTGGAGGCCGAGCGTGAGCGGTTCCGCCAGCTCCGGGTGCACTCCCTTGAGACACTGTCCGACCATCTGATCGCGGTCGGCTGGCACGGCGCGGCGATCGAGGCGGCGCTCGGCGCGATCCGGTCCGACCCGTTTCGGGAGAGCGCCTATCACGTGCTCATCAAGGCCTATCTCGCCGAAGGAAGCTACCTGGAAGCCCGCCACCAGCACTTGGCGTACCGCCGTCTGCTGCAACGGGAGCTGGGCCTGGAACCTTCCGACAGGTTCATGTGCCTCCTCGACAACGCTGGAATCCGCGGCCCGCATGCCGGTGAATTGCCGGCTGCCGGCCAGGACCACGCGCAGGGAGGTGTCGCGCCGGCGCCGTATCGGACGGGAGGGGACGCGAGGAGCCAGCGTCCCCTCCCGTCCGGGCCCCGCACATGGCAGGGAAGCTCGGCGCGCTGAACCTCGCTGCGGCCGGTCGCCGGGGGTGAACGGTGCGCGCTGCCGGATCCGAGGCACGCGGGGCCGCGCTGCCTCTGATGACGCCAGTCGTCTTCTGGTGACGCCGGTCGTCGCAACGCTCGGGTGACGGCGGTGTCACGGCAGCGTGGCGGGGGCGCGACTCATCGTCCCGATAGTGAACGCCTACTTCCGCCTTGAAGGAGCGTCCACAATGGGACAACAACGAGTGCCAGGTGAATCGGCAGATGGCCGCGTCAGCCGTCGCTCGCTACTTCGCGCGGGCGCTGGAGGGGCAGTCGCGTCAGCGGGTGGCATCCCCCTGGGCTCGGGGTCGGCGAGCGCGGCCACCCAGACCGCGAGCACCGACACCATCGTGGTCCGATGGAGCGAGGCGATCCTCGAAGCGGCGCGCAACTCCGCGCTCGGACCGCCGATGCTCGCTCGCGCGCTGGCGGTCGTGCACACCGCTGTCTACGACGCCTGGGCCGCGTACGACGCGTTGGCCACCGGCACTGTCTACGGCGGGCAGTTGCGACGCCCGGCGGCCGAACGCACCATCGCGAACAAGACAGAAGCAATCTTCCACGCGGCGTATCGGGCCGCGGTTGACGTGTTCCCCGGTCACACACGGCAGTTCGACAAGTTCATGCGGTCACACGGCTACGACCCGCATCTCGAGCCGCCAGATGGCGACAACTCGCCAGCGGGCGTCGGCGTCAGGGCCGCCAAAGGACTGCTGGCGTACCGCCATCGGGACGGCTCCAACCAACTCGGCGACCTGCACCCCGGCGCCTATTCCGATTACACTGGGTATCAGCCGGTGAACTCCCCAATGACCGCGGCGGAGCCCATCGATCCGGCGACCGTGCGGGATCCGAACAGGTGGCAGCCACTCACCCACCCGAACCAAGAGGGCAAGGTCGTGACGCCGGGCTTCATCGCGCCGCACTGGACCCACGTCAAGCCGTTCGCCATGTTGAGCGGTTCCCAGTACCGGAACCTGTTCGGGCTGCTGCTCCCTCAGCACGGGTGGCCGGGGTACCGCAGCCAGGCCGAACAGGTGCTGGGGCACAGCGCCGGTCTGACCGATCGGCAGAAGGCGATCGCCGAGTACTGGGCCGACGGGCCGCACTCTGAGCAACCTCCCGGTCATTGGCAGTTGTTCGCGGCCTTCGTCTCGCGTCGGGACGGGCACTCTCTGGACCAGGACGCGAAGCTGTTCTTCGCCACCTGCAACGCGGTGCTCGACGCGTCGATCGCGTCATGGGACCTCAAGCGGGCCTCAGACTACGTGCGACCCATCACCGCGATCCGGTACCTCTTCACGGGGCAGCAGGTGAACGCCTGGGCCGGGCCAGGAAAGGGCACGGCGCCGATCGACGGCGGCGTCTGGACGCCGTACCAGCCCTTCTGGTTCCCGACGCCGCCGTTCCCCGAGTACCTCTCGGGCCACAGCGCCTTCAGCGCGGCTGCCGCGCAGGTGCTCAGGAGCTTCACCGGCAGCGACGCCTTCGGCTACACCGAGGTGATTTCGGCCGGCTCCTCCAAGGTGGAGCCCGGGCTCGCGCCGGCGCGTGATGTGACGCTCCACTGGCCCACCTTCTCGGAGGCGGCCGACGAAGCCGGGATCTCCCGGCGGTACGGCGGCATCCACTTCGAGCAGGCCGACCTCGACGGTCGGGCGCTGGGCCGCCTGGTGGGCGTCGGGGTCTGGGAGAAGGCGACGCGTCACTTCCTGGGACTGGCCTGAGATCTGTCCCGCAGCTCTTGGTCGCAGCCGACTGAAGATCTGCGGGACGGGCCCTGGTCCAATCGCTGGCGCCGTGTCTGGTCTCCGCTCGCAGGGCGGCTCTCGTGGTCCCTTGTGGAGGCGTTGCAGTAGGCCGGATGCTTCGCATAGTATCCGGCTAGGCTGATATGTCAGGCACGGGAGGGAGCCGGTCGATGGCAGAGCCATTCCCCATTTCGACCGGGCTGCTACCTGACAACGATGCCGGAATCGGTGTGCTGGCAAAGTTCTTCGGGGGCCTCGGCGACGTGACCCGACTGCGATTGCTGGAGTTCGTCCTGCCGGCCGAGCACAGCGTCTCTGAATGCGTGGCGCACGTCGGCCTTTCTCAGGGCCGGGTGTCCACCCACCTGCGGTGCCTTGCGGACTGCGGGTACGTGCAGGTCCGGCGTGCCGGACGGCACGCCTACTACCGGGTTGCCGATCCCCGAGTCGCGCAACTGGTCAGACTCGCCCAGAGTCTGGCGGCCAGAAACGGCGGTGCCCTGGCCACCTGCCTGAGCCTCGACGAAGCCTCGGCGGCCGAAGGTCACTCGCCGCGGTCCCTGCCCGGATAAGGCGGTGGCGAGCCGGCGGGCACTGGCCCGGGGCGGCAGGCGCTCATGCCGAAATGTGGCGAGTACTCGCCCTTTCGGCGAATATCACCTCGGTCAAGCGCCCGTCTTCATTCACGCCGCGCTTGCGGTTACATACCATTCTGAGTTATGGAACGCGAAGCGGCAGAGCCCGCCGAGGCGCAGCAGACCTTCAACTTGGCGCACGCCCGTTTCTTCCGTGTCCTTGGCGACCCCACACGGCTGGCCCTGGTGCAGGAGTTGTTGGGTGGCCCGCACACCGTCAGCGAACTGGTCAGGAAGCTGGACATGCCGCAGAGCCGGGTGTCCAATCACCTGGCATGTTTACGTTGGTGCCACTTCGTCACCGCTGAGCGCAAGGGGCGGCAGGTGGTCTACTCCATCGGCGATGCCCGGCTGCGCCAACTCCTACGCCTGGCCACACATCTCATCGGCGACGACCAGGACCGGCTGGCGGCCGCGGGCGGCATCGGCCCGGAGTGGCTCTGACACCCGCCCTCTGTCTCGTGGAGGTGTCGGCTGCGAAAGCGTGTTCGCGGAATCGGAGTGGGAGGGCTGATGCGCGCACCTGGTTCCGACACCGATCTGAATCCGGCACAGCGCGTGGTCATCACTGGGCTCGGCGTCCTGTCGAGCATCGGGGTGGGAGCGGCGGAGTACCTTGCCGGGTTGCGAGCCGGACGCTGCGACGCAAGGCCGATCACCAAGTTCGACACCACAGGCTTCGCCCACGTCAACGGCTGCGAGGTCCTCGATTTCGAGCCGGAGCGCTGGATCCGCGCGGCGCCGGCAGGCGAGCTCGGCCCCGCCGCCAAGCTCTCGGCAGCGGCCGCCGCGATGGCGGTGGCGGATGCCGGCCTGGACTCCGAGCGGCTGCGTGATCAGCGGGGCCTGGTGTGC
>WHSM01000380.1 GCA_009380105.1 Micromonosporaceae bacterium | reverse complement strand
GGAGAAGACCGTGAAGCTGTTCGTCTCGTTGGGCAACACGGTCAAGGTTCCGTCTGTGGTCGGCTACAACCAGGACGCTGCCGAGGACGCGTTGACCGACGCGGGGTTCGAGGTCAGCGTGGTCACCCGGGAAGCCGAGGACGGCGAAACCCCGGGCACGGTGAAGAGCCAGAAACCGGGCGGCAACAAGCATGCGAAAAAGGGCAGCACGGTGCAGATCATCGTGCTGACGGAGAAGGAAGAGCCGAGCGAATCACCGTCCCCGTCCTCCCCCTCGCCGTCCTTCACCTTCCCGGGCGACGGCGACGACGCAGCCCGCAACGACGACTAGGAGCCCAAGGCCCAAGGGGCCCAGGGTCTAGGCCGGGACACTCAGGCGGCGGGCTTCCACCTCGGCGCCCAGCTCGGGCGCCCGCTCCAGCGCCTCGGGGTGCCCGCAGACCGCCAGCCAGTTCGCCAGCATCTGGTGGCCGCCCTGGGTGAGCACCGACTCGGGGTGGAACTGCACGCCCTCGACCGGAAGCTCCCGGTGCCGCATCGCCATCACGACGCCGGACTCGGTGCGCCCGGTGATCTCGATCTCGCCGGGCAACGTCTCGGCCCGCACGGCGAGCGAGTGGTATCTGGTCGCGGTGAAGGGATCGGGCAGCCCGGCGAGCACGCCGGCGCCCTGGTGGCGCACCTCGCTGGTCTTGCCGTGGAGCAGCTCCGGGGCGCGGTCGACGGTGGCGCCGTACGCCACTCCGATCGCCTGCTGCCCCAGGCACACGCCGAAGATCGGGAGCTGGCCGGCGTACTCGTGAATCAGCGGAACGCACACCCCTGCCCGCTCCGGCGTCCCGGGCCCGGGCGAGAGCAGCACCCCGGACACGCCGAGCCCGGGGACGTCGGCGAGGTCCAGCTCGTCGTTGCGGCGCACCACGCACTCCGCGCCCAACTGGCCGAGATACTGGACCAGGTTGAACACGAACGAGTCGTAGTTGTCCACGACCAGCACGCGGGCTGGCTTGGGCTCAGACATGGCAACGGGCTCCGGGTCGGTCGGGAAGGCGTCTCACCAGCTTAGAGCGTGCGGTGACGGCTCCGGTTACGATGGCCGAGCGTGATCTTGGAGTTAGTGACACGTGTCCCCGGCGGGGCGCTACCCGGTGGGGCTGGGGTCGCCGGGGGGCCCACTGGGATCGTCCGTGACCGTGTCGGCGCCGGGCTCGGTCGGGCCGTTCTCGACCACCACGTCGTCGAAGGGCAGGATTGGCTCGACGGCGGGGAACACGTGGTACCAGAGCAGCCACAGGGCGCCGGCGGTCAGCAGCAGCGAGCCGATGATCTTGCCGGGAATGCCGAACGGCAGGTGGCGCCAGATCCAGCCGTACACAGGCGCTACTCCTCAAGCTGCGGGGGGTCGCCCTCGGACTTGTCGAGCGGCTCACCCGAGAGCTGGGCATGCACGATGAGCCGCTGGTAGTTGTCCCACTTCGGGTTGCAGGTCGTGAGGGTGAGCATCGCGTCGGTCGGCTTGGCTCCGGGCTTGCCGGGCACCGGGGCCACGACCTCGGTCTGGTTCGGTCTGATGATCTTGGTCTCGGTGACCTCGTAGACGTACCAGTGTTTGGCGTCCTCGACGATGATCGCGTCGCCGGGCTTCATCTGATCGAGATCCCAGAACACCGCCGGCATGCGGTGCCCGGCGACCGAGAAGTTGCCTACCTTGCCCGGCATCGCGGTGTCCGGATAGTGGCCGGGAGCGTTCTTGATGTCCGCCAGCGACACGCCCTCCACGACGACCCACTTCTTCTTGAGTCGCGGAATGTGCAGCCGGGCGATTCCGTCTCCGGGGATCGGCTTGCCCGCCGACGGCCCGGAATTACCCCAGGTGCCCTCCAGCTTGGAGTCCAGCTTGTCCTGGGCGGCGTTCACCACGGCGGACTTGCCGTACACCTCGTATCCGGCGAACAGCAGGATGATCAGGCCGAAGGTGATCAGCAGCTCGCCGAGCCCTCGCACCGCCGTCCGGACCGGCGCCATCGGGTCGCGTCGCCGTTTCGGCGGCGGGTCCTGGTCGAACTCGTCCCACTCGTCCCACTCGTCCTCGTCGTCGCGGCGGCCCGGCGCCCGGTGGTCGTCGTCCCGCTCGTAGTAGTCGTGGTAGCGGTCGTCATAGTCGCCGGTGTGATCGTCGCGGAACGCTCCGGGCTCGCGATGGCGATTCCCGTCGTCCACGTCCTCACGCTCGCGCCCGGATCGCGCGAAGTAGCCGGCGGGCTCAGGGCTCCACGCTTCCCGGGAGTCGCCGCCGCGTGGTGCGCCGTACACGGTGCCGGAACTCCGGTACGTGTAATCGCCGCCGCCCGACATCCGCGCCGTGCCGCTGTCAGGGCTGTCGGCGCCGCCCCGGCCGCGGAACCGGGCCGGGCCTCCGGCGTAGTCGTTGCCGTCCCCGTCCGGGGGAATGTAGTTGGACCGGTAGACAGTCACGCCGCGATCCTCCGCGAGGCTCCGGCGCCACGAACGGCAGGGAGCGCCGTGGGAGGGTTCACCGGGGCACCTCCGTCGTCGCTGTGGTTCGCGCTCATCGTCGTCAACGTGTGGCCTGTGCGTGTGACATGCCTTCGGCTCGGTCGAAGGCCGGCACCCTCACATCATCCTTCACAGACACGTCATAGCCCAGTCCGAAATCCGACGCGGCGGCACGATAGAGGCGTACCCCTTGAGACCGGTCGAGCGCGGCCTGCATGCGCTGCGGATCGCCGATCGCCGCGATCACGAACGCCGGGGAGTACACCCTGTCGTGGAGCAGCAGAGTGTTCCCCACGCACAGTACCGCGCTCGTCGAGATCACCCGCACGCCCATGATCGACATTGCTTCGGCGCCGCCCGCCCACAACGCGTTGACCACCGCCTGCACGTCCTGCTGGTGCACCACCACGTCGTCGACTGTGGCGCCATGCGGCAGACCCCCGTCGGGCCCCGCCGGAGCGTCGTCCATGCGCACGGTCAGACCCGGCCCTCGTAGCCCCGTGAGCCCCGCGGCCGCGCGTAGGCGGTCAGCGCGCCGCTGCTCGTCGCTGACCCGGCTGTCCGACTTCGCCAGGTGGCGGGTCTCGTTCTCCACGCCCTGACGCAGCCGGGACCGCCGGTCCGACAGCGCCGCGACCTCGTCCTTGCGCTCGCCGATCAGCCCACGCAGCTCGACCCGGCGGTCGTTGCGCAGCTCGGTGCCGCGGGCCGTGCCCGCGCTGGTGGAGAACAGCATCCCGGCGAGGAGCAGGACCACCGGCACGACGTACGACCAGCCGGTGACGCGGGAGCGGCGGCTCGGCAGCAGCGCGACCAGGGCCCGGCGCAGGACTGTGCCCCAACCGACCTGGACCTGTCGGGTACGCTCGACACCTCTTGTCGTGCGTCCCGGTGTGTCCTGAGCCACGCCCCCTCCTTGAACCGCGCGCCGACTTGACTACGCTAGCTGGCGAAGTCCCCTGCAGGAGAGCGACCCGTGCCTAAGTCCCGCGTACGCAAGAAGAAGGTTTACACGCCGCCCGCCGACGTGCTGCCTCGCCCCACTGCGGTGAGCAGCAAGAAGCAGCCCAGTCCCACCTGGGTGCCGATCACGGCCGTGGTGCTGATCGTGCTGGGCATCGCCTGGTTGGTGGCGTATTACCTCTCCAACGCCTTCTTCGACATGCCCGGCCCGCTGTCGGAGCCGTTGTCCGGCCTCGGCTTCTGGAACCTCGCCATCGGCTTCGGCGCCTTGGTGGGCAGCCTCATGGTGCTGTCCCGCTGGCGTTAGCCGCAGATGTCGGTTATATCGGGCTAAACCACATCGGTGTAGTTTATCCCCAGCTGTTATCCACAGGTGTGGGTAACTACCGTGCCGGCGATGGTTCATCCACCGCGGCGAATGAACGCCGCGGACGCTGACAGGCGCGCCGCGGTCACCGGCGAGAGGCAGTTTCGGCGCGTACGTGGAAGGCTGTCTGTTGTGTCTGACGAGCTTCGCCGAGATCCTGACGAACCCGCTGTGAGCCCTCCCGCCCCTCGACCGGCCGCGCCGCTCGCCTCGCGTCCCGGCGCCGAGGATTCCGCCGCCCCCGCGCGACCCGAGTGGAGCGAACCCGCGCCACAGCCCCCCGCAGAGCTCAGATGGCGGGTGCCGCGCGGCCTCGTCGCCATGAAACTCGTCGGCGCGCTGATCTTCGTGGCGGCGGCGTTGCTGCTGGCCCGGAACCCCGAGGGCCTGCTGATCTGCGCGATCGCCGCTGCCGCG
>WHSM01000219.1 GCA_009380105.1 Micromonosporaceae bacterium | reverse complement strand
GGGTTCGTGGTGTGCGTCGAGGACAGGTGAGCGACATTGAGGTCCTGACCCGGATCGCCGATGGCCTTGAGATGCCTGACGAAGCCCGGGTGCTGCTCGGCCTGGCCCCAGCGGACACTCGTGTGACTGCGATCCGGGGCGTTAGGCCCACAACGACGCCAGAGCCCGTCGCGGTAACCGGCGCTGCCGGCGGATTCGGCCCCAACAGCGCACAAACGAGGTTGGCCATCTGCGGCAGCCGCGCCGGAACAACGAACAACCGCATGATCGACGCTGCCGTTCCAGTGCTTGCGCGCCTCGTGTTCACGCACCGATACCCGGTCAGTCATGGCCCTGTCGGTGTCGGCATCGAGGTCATGACCTACATCGCAGACCACTACCGGCCACCAGACTTCACAGTGGCCGTTGGGCTGTTCGGCCGCCGCAACGTGGTCCGCGATGCCCACTACGTCCTCGTCATTGGCGGCGGCGCAGGCACCCAGGACGAGGTCGACCTGGCCCTGTCAATGAGCAAGAAGGTTGTCGCGCTGCCAGCAAGCGGCGGAACCGCCCGACGTTTCCACGACCGGGCAAAGCGAGACACTCGACTACGCGCGTGGTTGACCGATGACCGCTTCGCTCTCCTCGACCGTTGCACCGATGCCGGCCAGTTCACCGACGACTCCGGCGACGCTCTTGACAGCCTCGCGGAGGAGTTCACCAAGATCGTGGAGGATCTGATCACCGACAACCAGGGAGTATCGAGTGCCTGAACGCCCCTACGTGCTGCTCTCGGTCGCCGCGTCGGTCGACGGCTACATCGACGACGCCACCGACAGCCGGCTGCTGCTGTCCAACGACGCCGACTTCGACCGAGTCGACTCGGTACGAGCCACGGCCGACGCCATCCTGGTAGGCGCCAACACCATCCGCCGCGACAACCCCCGCCTGTTGGTCCGCTCAGCCGTTCGACGCGCCGAACGCGCCGAACGCGGCCTTCCCGAGACACCGCTGAAGGTCACCCTCACCGCCAGCGGCGACCTCGACCCAACCGCGAGCTTCTTCGCCACCGGCGACGTCGAGAAGATCGTGTACGCGGCCACTCCAGCAGTGGATAAGACCCGGGAACGCATCGCCGATGTCGCGACGGCGGTGGACGCCCGCGACCCGCTGGATCTGCATGCCGTGCTCGCCGACCTCGCAAAGCGCGGCGTGAACCGACTGATGGTCGAGGGTGGCGGCACAATCCACACCCAGTTCCTCACCGCCGGCCTCGCGGACGAGCTGCACCTTGTGATCGCGCCCTTCTTCGTCGGCGACCCGGCCGCGCCCCGGTTCATCGGCGACGGGGTCTTCCCACACGGACCCGGCAACCGCATGCGCCTGGCCGAGACACGCCAGATCGGCGACGTGGTGCTCTTGCGCTATCTGCTCGGCGACCAGGGAACCGTCTAACCTCTCTCACCAGGAAGAGCGAGCACGGCGAGGTGTCAATAGCGGAGCGTCACCGCGCTTGGTGCGCCATGTCGGGTGGGGCGTGACCGTACACTCGCATTCGATGGACACGACAGTCGCCGACCCGCTCATCGGAGCCTTGTTCGACGGTCGGTACCGGATTCGCAGTCGCATCGCCCGCGGCGGCATGGCGACCGTGTACCGGGCCGTGGACGAGCGCCTGGATCGCGTGGTCGCGATCAAGGTGATCCAGCCCGACCACGCCGGCAACGCGGAGTTCCTGGAGAAGTTCGACCGGGAAGCGAAGACGATCGCCCAGCTCACCCACCCGAACGTGGTGGCCGTGTTCGACACCGGCGAGCACAACGGGCTGCCATATCTGGTGATGGAGCACGTCCAGGGGCGGACCCTGCGCGACCTGCTGGCCGAGAAGCGCCGGCTGGAGCCCGTCGAGGCGATCGGGTTCGCAGAGCCGATTCTCGCCGCGGTGGCCGCGGCGCATCAGGCCGGCCTGGTGCACCGGGACGTGAAGCCGGAGAACGTGCTGATCGGCGACGACGGCGCTGTCAAGGTCGCCGACTTCGGTCTGGCCAGGGCTGTGGAGGCCAGCACCGAGGACAGCGAGGGGCAGCTGATGGCCACCGTGGCGTACGTGGCTCCGGAGCTGGTCGCCCACGGCCGCGCCGACGCCAGGGCCGACGTGTACTCGGCCGGCATCGTGCTCTTCGAGATGTTGACCGGCCGGGTGCCGTACTCGGGGGAACGCTCCGTCGATGTGGCGTACCAGCATGTTGAGAAGGACATGCCGCCTCCGTCGCGCCACGTCGCGGGCGTGCCGCGGCCGGTGGACGACCTGGTGGTGCGCGCCACGCGCCGGGATCCGGGGGCGCGTCCGGCCGACGCCGGCGCCTTCCTGGCCGAGTTGCGCGTGGCCCGCGACGACAGCGGGTTGAACCCGCACCTGTCCACCCAGTCCCTCAGTCGCGCCGTGGCGAGCGCCGCGGTGACCCCGAGGCAGTACGTGGAGTACGTGGAGTACCTGCCTGAGCCGGAGCCGCGACGCCGCACCGGGCTGATCGTCGCGACGGCGGTGATCGTGCTGGGCCTGATCGCCGCGGCGGGAGGTTGGTGGCTCGGAGCCGGCCGGTACACAGACACGCCGACGCTGCTCAACCTCTCCAAGCAGGAGGCGGTGAGCAAGGCGAAACGGCTCGGGTTCGAGGTCAAGTGGGGCGAGCCGAGGTTCAGCGAGAAGGTGCCGAAGGACGTGGTGCTCGACCAGAGCCCCGGGCCCCGGTCGAAGATCGTGCAGGGCGGAGCCATCACGCTCGTGCTGTCGAGGGGTCCCGAGCGCTACAAGGTGCCGGACGTGCGCGGCAATGACGTCAAGGTCGCGACCGACGAGCTGCGTAAACGCAAACTCGAACCGAAGATCACCGAGCGGCGGTACGACGACACCGCGCCGGCCGGGACGGTGCTCTCCACCAAACCCAAGGCCGGCACGACCGTCCGTCCCGGAGACACCGTCACGTTGACGGTGAGCAAAGGCGAGGCGCCGGTCAAGGTGCCGGATGTGATCGGCGAGCACGTCGACGACGCCCGCGCCACGCTGCAGAACGAGGGCCTCGTCGTCAAGGTGGAGACGATCCACAGCACCGAGGTCGAGCGGGACTACGTGATCAAGCAGAGCCCCAAGCCCGGCAAGGGCGTCGCGGAGCGCACCACGGTGACACTGACGGTGAGCAAAGGCCCGCCGCAGGTGAAGGTGCCGGACGTGGACGGCAAGCACAAGGACGAAGCAGCAGACATCCTGAAGAAAGCCGGCTTCCAGGTCCGGATGTTCGACTCGCCGCTGCGGGAGGACACGGTCTACGCGCAGACGCCGAGCGGTGGCGAAATGGCAGACAAGGGCAGCACGGTGACGCTGTGGGTCAGGTGACGTGGCGCTGATGGAGACCGGCCGGCCGGTGGGGGCGCACGCGCCCACCGCGGGTGGGATCGCTGACAAAGCGCTGCCGTACGTCGACCGGACCGGCGCCGAGTGTCTGCAGGTGTTCGTGTCGAACCCGCGCGGCTGGGCGCTGTCGGCGGGCGATCCGGAGCAGGAGGCGGCGTTCGTCGCAGGGTGCCGGGAGCGGGGCGTCGTCACGTACGTGCACGCCACACTGCTGGTCAACGTCGGCTCCCCCACTCAAGCGACCGTGCGGAACTCGACCGCCAGCCTGCGGCACGCGCTGCGCCGCGGCGCAGATCTGGGCGCCGCCGGGGTGGTGTTCCACGCCGGCAGCGCGGTGGAGCCGGACTACCACGACGCGGCGATGCGCCAGGTCCGCCACGTGCTGCTGCCGCTCCTGGACACCGCCGCCGAGCAGGGCCTGCCGAAGCTGCTGGTGGAGCCGAGCGCCGGCGGTGGCCGCTCGCTCGCGGCCACGGTGCAGGCGCTCGGCCCGTACTTCGAGGCGGTCGGCTGGCATCCGCGGCTGGGAGTGTGCCTGGACACCTGTCACGCGTACGCCGCCGGCCACGATCTCGCGACGCCGGGTGGGATGACGGCGACTCTGGACGCCCTGGTCGCCACGGTGGGCCCAGGGCGGCTGGACCTGGTGCACGCCAACGACTCCAAGCACGCCGTGGGCTCCACCCGGGACCGCCACGAGAACGTCGGCGCCGGGCAGATCGGATTGGACGCGTTCGGCGAGCTGATGACGCACCCGGCGACGCGCGGCGTGCCGGTGATCGTGGAGACCCCCACCGACGCGGCCGGCACGGGCCACGCGGCGGATGTCGCGAGCCTGAAGCGACTGCGGGATCACGCCCTCACCCCTGCGTGACCCGGCTGCGCGGACAGGGCCCGGCAGGGCCTGGCCGCTGGACATCGGACCGGTTCCGCGAGACCCGCCAGGCGTGGTTCAGGGAATCGGCTCATCATTGCTCCGCGACACGGCCGCTGCCGGACCCGCTGCCGATCCGTTGTGACCGACGCCACAGATCCTTGTGACCTTGGCGGAGGTTAGGCAAACCTATCTAAGGTAAGGCTTACTCCGGGAGGGCCACTTGTACGTCTGCATCTGCGCCCGCGTGGCGGAGCGAGAGGTGCGATCCGCCATCCACAGCGGAGCGTCCTCGGAGCAGGCCGTCAGAGACGCCTGCGGCGCGGGCACCGGCTGCGGCGCCTGCGCCGACCGGATCTGCGAGCTCATCGACGAGCTGGGGAGCCGTACCAGAGACACGTTCGCCGCGTTGCGCGGCTAACCGCGCCCAGCAGGCTTACGCTGACCCCTACGCATACGTGGAGGGGACAGACAGCCATGCAAGGCGACGCGCGCGTCATCGAATTTCTCAACGAGCAACTCACGGCCGAGTTGACCGCGATCAACCAGTACTTCCTGCACGCCAAGATGCAGGAGAACTGGGGCTACACCAAGCTCGCGGCGCACACGAAGGCCGAGTCGATCGACGAGATGCGCCATGCCGAGGTGCTCACCGACCGGATCCTCTTCCTGGAGTCGCTGCCGAACTACCAGAAGCTGTTCCCGCTCCGGATCGGCGAGTCGGTCAAAGAGCAGTTCCAGTGCGACATGAAGATCGAGGTCGAAGCCGTGGAACGGCTCCGCAACGGCATCGAGCACATGCGCTCCGTCGGCGACGTCACCTCCGCGCGGATCTTCGAGGACATCCTGGCCGACGAGGAGCACCACATCGACTACCTGGAGACCCAGCTCGACCTGATCGACAAGCTGGGCGAGCAGCTCTACCTCCAGAACGTCACCGAGCACCCCTCCCCCAGCTGACCCGTTGGGGGCGCCGCCCGCTGGCGGCGCGAGAAGTCGCTCAGCGTCCGAGGACGCCCGCAAGCACCGTGATCGCGTGCTCGACGCCGGCGTCGTCGACATCGTGGTGTGTCACGAGGCGGGCGAATCTGGGTCCGAGCACGCTGACCAGCAACCAGTGCTCGGCCGCTCCGGCGGCCAGGGTCGCGGCGTCTGCCGCGGACTTGGTCAGATCGAGCGGCACGATGTTGGTGCGGACCCGCGCCGGATCGACGACGCCGAATCCGCTCAGCGCCTCCGCCAGTCGCCGGGCGCGCGCGTGGTCGTCGGCGAGACCGGCCAGGTGGTGACGCAGCGCGTGCTGCCCGGCGGCCGCCAGGATCCCCGCCTGACGCATCGTGCCGCCCATCCGCTTGCGCAGCGTGCGGGCGCGGGCGATCCGATCCGCGGAGGCGATCACCAGGGAGCCGGCCGGCGCCCCCAGCCCTTTGGACAGGCACACCGACACGGTGTCGAAGAGCCTGCCGTACTCGATCAGCGGCACACCGTCGGCGATGTGCGCGTGCCAGATGCGCGCGCCGTCGCAGTGCAGCGCCACCCCGGCCTGCGACGTGATGTCGCGCAGCCGCCGCAGCTCATCCAAGGGCAGCACCACGCCGCCGCTGCGGTTGTGGGTCTGCTCCACTCCGACCGCCCGCGTGGCCACCGCATGGTAGCCGTCCGGGCGCAGCTGCGCGGCCACCAGATCGGCGTCGAGCTGGCCGCCCTGGGACGGCCAGGTGCGCGTGGAGATGCCGCCGATCACGGCGGCCGCGCCGACCTCGTGCGTCACCACGTGCGCCTCGGAGTCGACCAGCAACTCCTCGCCGGGGTCGACCAGCAGCTGGATCGCGATCTGGTTCGCCATCGAGCCGGTCGGCGTGAACAGCGCGGCCTCGTGGCCGAGCAGCTCGGCGACCTCGGCCTCCAGCGCCTTGACGGTCGGATCCTCGCCGTACGCGTCGTCACCGACCTCGGCCTCGGCGATGGCGGCGCGCATGGCCGGCGTCGGCCGGGTCACGGTGTCGCTGCGCAGGTCTACCACGACGGGCATCGGCGCTCCTTCACGAGCGAGCGAGGGTCAGCCGCGGAGCATCTCCGCGACCAGGAAGGCCAGCTCCAGGGACTGTTGCGTGTTCAGCCGCGGGTCGCAGGCGGTCTCGTACCGGCCCGGCAGGTGGTGGTCCTCCAGCGACTGCGGCCCGCCGAGGCACTCGGTGACGTCCTCGCCGGTCAGCTCGACGTGCAGGCCGCCCGGGTGGGTGCCCAGATCGCGGTGCACCTCGAAGTAGCCCAGCACCTCGTCGACGACCCGGTCGAAGTGCCGGGTCTTGTAGCCGTTGGAGGACTCGATGGTGTTGCCGTGCATCGGGTCGCACTGCCACACCACCTTGGCTCCGGCGGCGGTGACCTTCTCCAGGATCGGCGGCAGGGCATCGCGCACCTTGTGGTTGCCCATCCGGCTGACCAGGGTGAGCCGGCCCGGGATGTTGTGCGGGTTGAGCTTCTCGCACAGCTCCAGGGCGTGCTCCGGGGTCGCTGTCGGGCCCAGCTTGACCCCGATCGGGTTGCCGATCCGGGAGACGAAGTCGACGTGCGCGCCGTCGATCTGCCGGGTGCGCTCCCCGACCCAGAGGAGGTGCCCGGACAGCCCGTACGCCTTGTCGCCGACCACCCTGGTCAGCGCCCGGTCGTACTCCAGGGCGAGCGCCTCGTGGCTGCAGTACATGGTCACGCCGTGCAGCGCGTCGTCGTCCACGCCGCAGGCGGCCATGAACCCGAGCGCGCGGTCGATCTCGCGGGCGATCGCATCGTACCGCTCCCCCGCGGGCGACTCCCGGACGAAGTCCTTGTTCCACACGTGCACGGCGCGCAGGTCGGCCATGCCGCCGGAGAGGTACGCGCGGAGCATGTTCATCGCCGAGGACGAGTTCGCGTACGCCCGGATCATGCGCTGCGGGTCGGCGGCCCGCGCCTCCGCGGTCGGCTCCAGTGAGTTGATCATGTCGCCGCGGTACACCGGCAGGCCCAGCGCGTCCGTGGCGTTGGAGCGGGGCTTGGTGTACTGGCCGGCCACCCGCG
>WHSM01000409.1 GCA_009380105.1 Micromonosporaceae bacterium | reverse complement strand
TAAGGGCTGCGATCATGGATGTAGTGCAGCCGGCGGCACTGGCGAGAGATCCCCTGTACACCCTTCGGCCAGTGGCGGCACATCATGAACAACTTCGCTAAACTCGTGCGCTCCCTCGTTCTCGAAGACTTCAAGCGGTTCGACAAGCGGCTCCGGGATCTGGAGGCCGCGCAGGACCGGGACGGCTTCGGTGAGTTCGTCGGCTCCTGCTTCTACCTCGCGGTGACCCGAAGATTCGGCGCCGAGCACTCCATTGTGGACATCATCCGCTTCGTCGCCAACACCCGGATGGTCTACGACCTCACCGGCTCCGACATCGACCCGTCGGCCACCGAGCGGCTGATCCGCACCGGGCTCGGTGAGGACAACCTGCTTGCCAACGTCGATCCGCGCGTCATCCCGACGATCCAGATCATCCTGATCCACAAGCTCCTCAGCGAGGAGGAGCTCTACGACGACGAGGTGGACGCCTTCCTGCGCGAGGCCGAGGACCTGGCGAAGCGATGGCGCGCCCAATCGGCGCTGGAGTTGCTGCAGGAGATGGGCTACACCGTCAAGCCGCCGCTGAAGGACGCCAGCCGCCCGGACCGCCTCGCCTCCTGACCCCAGCCGCCCGCTGTAGCTAGGTGACGGGTTTGCGGGCTTTGCTGGGTTGGACTCGCATCGGTTCGCCGGGCATCTTCGGGTGGTCTGGCGGGTACGGCAAGTCGCCACGCCCCTCCCGCTCGTCCCGCTCGGCCAACTCCAGCAGCGGCTCGATCGAGTGCGCCACGTCGTCGATCGCCGCGTGGGCGTCGCCGCGCTCGGCGAACCGGGCCGGCACCGTGGCCAGGTCGAAGTCGTCAGGCTCCACGTCGGGCAGCTCGTCCCAGGTCACCGGGGTCGACACGGTGGCGCGGGCGTTCGGGCGCAGCGAGTACGCCGACGCGATCGTGCGGTCGCGGGCCATCTGGTTGTAGTCGACGAAGACCTTCTCGCCGCGCTCCTCTTTCCACCACGCGGTGGTGATCAGCGCCGGGCGGCGGCGCTCCAGCTCCCGGCCGAACGCGATCGCCGCGCGGCGCACCTGCGTGAAGGTCCACTCAGGGCGGATCCGCACGTAGATGTGCACGCCACGGCCGCCGGAGGTCTTCGGGAAGCCGACCATGCCCAGCTCGTCCAGCAGCGTGCGCGCCTCGCCGGCCGCAGTCGCCGCGTCCGCGAAGTCGGTCCCCGGCTGCGGGTCGAGGTCGATGCGCAGCTCGTCGGGGCAGTCCACGTCGGCTGCTCGCACCGGCCACGGATGGAAGGTGATGGCGCCGAGGTTCGCGGCCCACGCCACGACCGCCAGCTCCGTGGGGCAGATCTCGTCGGCGGCGCGTCCGCTGGGGAACGCGATCGTCGCCGTCTCCACCCACGACGGCGCGCCCTTCGGCGCCCGCTTCTGGAAGAACGCGTCGCCCCGGCCATCCTGGCGGGTGGCCAGTTTGGCCCCCTCGAAGACGCCGCCCGGCCAACGCTCCATGGTGGTGGGGCGGTCTCGCAGCGCGCGCAGAATGCCGTCGCTCACCGCGAGGTAGTAGTCCACGACGTCACGCTTCGTGAAGCCGCGCCCCGGAAAGTAGACCTTGTCAGGGTTGGAGACGCGCACTGTCCGCTCCCCCACCTGGTACTCGATCGCCTCGCCCATGGGGTGACCCTAGCGCTGATCGGGAGCTGCGAGCGTCACACGCAGTGAGATCACTGGTCGGGCGCGCTGCGACGGTTCGGCGACCCTTCGGTGCTCCAGGTCCGGTACGTCTCCCAGAGGTTGCGCAGCCGGAACAGCTTGGGCTCGAAGTCGGGGTCGTGGGAGAGCCAGCGGCTGTCGTACGGCGCGCGCAGGCGCCACTGGCCGCCGGACTTGAGAGAGATCACCACGACGGTGCGCCAGCCTCGCCGCTCGGTCCGGATGTCGGAGACCTGATGCCACGGGACGAACCGGGAGCTGGCCCGGCGCGGCGTTACCCGGCGGATGCCCTGCTCGGTGACATCCAGGCCGCCATGGCGGCTCACCTCGGAGAGCATCACGAACGCCAGCACAGCGACCAAGGGCAGCAGCACCAGGTAGACCAACGGCGAGCGGATGCCCAGGATCATCGCGGACACGAGCACGACGAGGGCGCCCACGGCTGTCATCACACCGGCGAAGACGGTGCGTCCCGAGAGCTGCCGCAGCGTCGGACGGTAGCTGACCAACAGCCTGCCGTCGGACATCCCGCCTCCCAAGACAGCTGCCTCGGCCGTCCCCCGCTGCCCCCGGCCATTGGCGCCGTGCGCCGATCGTCTCAGATGTCGGCGGCGGCCGGTGGTAACTCGCGGTTGCCGATGCGGTCGTGTTGCGACTCCGTGACCAGCCGCTGCGTACCGTGGAGTCATGGGCATAGCCGAGAAGTCAGAGCCGGAGTGGCGCGCCGAGCTGTCGCCTGAGGCGTACCACGTGCTGCGCGAGGCGGGCACGGAGCCGGCGTGGACCGGCGAGTACACCGACACCAAGACCCGTGGCGTGTACCGGTGCCGGGCGTGTGGCGCGGAGCTGTTCGCCAGCGACACGAAGTTCGACTCGCACTGCGGCTGGCCGTCGTTCTACTCGCCGTTGGCCGGCGACCGGGTTCGCTACATCACCGACCGCAGTTTCGGCATGGAGCGGGTCGAGGTGCGCTGCGCCCGTTGCGACTCGCATCTGGGCCACGTCTTCTCCGGGGAGGGGTACGACACGCCGACTGACCAGCGGTACTGCATCAACTCGATCAGCCTGACCCTGGAGCCGCCGGAGGGCGCGACATAGGCGTCAGCGGCGAGTTCCCTGACCTAAGAATGCTGTCAGTGATGTTGATCTCACTGTGTGCCTATGAAAAGTTGCCTTGAGTCCGTAATATCGGCCGTCGTGGTCGACCGTGCACTTCTGAGCAACACTCCCACGCCCAGTCATGCTGGGTGACCCTCACGCCCCTCGCCGACGGCCACGCCGCGCGGCGACGACACACTGCCGTCCATCCCTCCACGCCACGCTCACGGGGAGGAAACTCCATGCCCTCAGGTCTCGTTCCCCGCGCCGCCGTCGCCCAGACCGCGCCCCGGCCCCGCCAACACCCGTCCAACCGTTCCCCGCACGCCGGCCCCGCGCCCGACGGCCCGCCGCAGGTGACCGTGACCGTCGCGATGACCTTGACCGGCGAGGACGCGCTCGTCGCGGCCGACGAGGTCAAGGACGGACTGTGGAGCCTGGCCAACCAGCTGCCAGCCGGAGCGACGGTGGTCAACGTCGCCACGGCCGTCGCGCCGGCCATGCCGCACCGCGACCCCGCCGGGAGCCTCGCGTCGGCCCCGGCGTTCCTGCCGGCGCTGCCGTCGACCCTCGGACCGGCAGGCGCGCAGCCCGGACCTGGGGGCGCGCGGCCCGGGCCTGTGGGCGGCGCGCCGTTGAAGATCTACCCCTCCGCGCGCATCGCGACCCTGCACGGCTCGTCGGTGCGGCTGACCCGCCGCGAGTACGACCTGCTCCTGCACCTGGCGCGGCACCCGGGGCGGGTGTTCACCCGGCGCCAGCTGTCGCACGCGGTGTGGCAGGAGGGCTTCATGCGAGGCGAGCGCACCATCGACGTCCACATCCACCGGCTGCGGATCAAACTCGGCGGGCGAGGGCCGGTCATCACGACCGTCCGGGGAGTCGGTTACCGCCTCGACGCCCCGGAACGGGTCTGGATCGCGACCACCTGACGTCCCCCCAACGCGATCGTGAAGGTCTGCTGTCCACATGCGACAGCAGACCTTCACGATCTACTGCGGGGGTGCGGCACAGGGCGGCCTAGTAGCGTGTCGCCGCTAACTGGCGGTGTTCTTGCGATGTGCTGGTGTTGGTGGGTTCCTTCCCCTTCAGCCCGCCAGAAGCGAGTCGATGATGGCGAGGACGAAGTCGCGTCCGGTGGCGTTGAGCGCTGCGGATCGT